>CAIMWY010000200.1 GCA_903845315.1 uncultured Burkholderiales bacterium | reverse complement strand
TGGCGCATTTCTTCACCAAGGTCAAAACCGCCGCCGCAGTGCGGGAGTACACCGGTGCCTTCATGCAGCGCTACCGCGAGGACGGCTGGTACCTGGAGCGCACGGTGCAGTACGTCACCCGCGTCGGCTTGGACTACGTGAAGCAAAAAATCTTGGACGACCATGCCGGGCGCCAAGCCTTGTGGGCCCGCTTGCAATTTGCCCTGGAAGGTGAGCCCGACCCTTGGTTCGAGCACGCCAAAGCCCAGGTGGACACACGACAGTTTGTGCCCATCTTTCCCCAACTCACCGCTTGAATCGGAGCCGCACCATGAGCGATTGGCAAGTCATTTGCAAAGTCGAAGACATTCCTGTGCTGGGTGCTCGCCGTGTGCAGCGCGCACAGGGCTGCGAGGTGGCAGTGTTTCGCAACGCTGAAGATCAGGTGTTCGCCTTGCTCGACCGCTGCCCCCACAAAGGCGGCCCCCTGAGCCAAGGCATTGTGTATGGCACCACGGTGGCCTGCCCTTTGCACAACTGGCAAATTGGCTTGGAAGACGGCTGTGCCCAGGCCCCTGACGAGGGCTGTGCGCAGCGCTTTGCGGTACAGGTGGCCAACGGTGAGGTCTCCCTCAACCGTGCAGAGCTGGCCAGCTTGGCCCTGGACTGAGCATGAAAGAAACCCGCTCCACCTGCCCTTACTGCGGCGTGGGCTGCGGCGTGATCATCGAGTCAACAGGCGCACGCATCACCGGTGTGCGCGGCGACCCCGAGCACCCTGCCAATTTGGGCCGCCTGTGCAGCAAGGGCTCGACCCTGCACCTGAGCGCCAGCCCCGTGGCAGCCGCGCAAACACGCTTGTTGCAACCTCAGCGGCGTTTGGTGCGCGGCGGCCACTTGTTGCCCATGTCGTGGGACGCCTCGCTGCAATGGGCCAGCCAAAGCCTGGGCCACATCGTGCGCACCTATGGGGCTGAGGCGGTGGGGTTTTATGTGTCGGGTCAGCTGTTGACCGAAGACTATTACGTCTTCAACAAGCTGGTCAAAGGTTTGCTGGGCAGCAACAACATCGACACCAATTCCCGCCTGTGCATGAGCAGCGCGGTGGCAGGCTACAAGCTCACCCTGGGCGCTGACGCGCCACCGGCTTGCTATGACGATGTGATGCAGGCCGACTGTTTGTTCATTGCCGGCAGCAATGCGGCTTATGCGCACCCAATTTTGTTTCGCCGCATCGAAGAGGCGCGCGCGCAAAATCTCCAGCTCAAAATCATCGTGGCCGACCCGCGCCGCACCGACACGGCCAGCAGCGCCGACCTGCATCTGCCGCTGCAACCTGGCACGGATGTGCCGCTGTTCCATGGCCTGCTGCACATCATGCTGCGCGAAGGCTGGATCGACAAAACCTACATCCACGCCCACACCGAAGGCTTTGACACCCTGCAAACCTTGGTGCGCGACTTCACGCCTGAGCGGGTGAGCCAGCTCTGTGGTCTGCCCACCGAGTCCTTGCTGCAAGCTGCGCGCTGGTTTGCCACGGCCAAATCCACGCTCAGCCTGTATTGCCAAGGCTTGAACCAGTCCAGCAGTGGCACCGCCAAAAACGCCTCGCTGATCAACCTGCACTTGGCCACCGGGCAGATCGGCAAACCGGGTGCTGGGCCGTTCTCGCTCACGGGCCAGCCCAACGCCATGGGCGGACGCGAGGTGGGTGGCTTGGCCAATTTGCTCAGCGCACACCGTGACCTGGCCAACCCTGCGCACCGGGCCGAGGTGGCCGCGCTGTGGGGCATTGACGAGGTGCCCGCCAAACCCGGCAAGACAGCGGTTGAAATGTTTGAAGCCGCAGCCGATGGCGAGATCAAGGCTTTGTGGATTGCGTGCACCAACCCGGCCCAATCCATGCCCGACCAACACACGGTACGCCGTGCCTTGGAGCGTGCCGAGTTTGTGGTGGTGCAAGAAGCGTTTGCCACCGCCGAGACCTGCGCCTTTGCCGACTTGCTGCTGCCGGCCACCACCTGGGGCGAAAAAGAGGGCACGGTTACCAACAGCGAGCGGCGCATCACGCGCGTGCGCGCTGCGGTGCCGCCCCCGGGTCTGGCTCGCCATGACTGGCAGATCGTGGTCGATCTGGCGCAACGCTTGGCCCAAGAACCTGGTGTGGGCGAAGGCCGCAAGGGCTTGCAGATGAACTACAACTCGCCCGAAGCCATCTGGCTGGAACACCGCGAATCCACCCGCGGCCGTGACCTGGACATCACCGGCTTGAGCTATGCCCAGCTCGAAGCTGCCCCCCAGCAGTGGCCCATGCCTGAGGGCGCTGCCCAAGGCCAAGCGCGCCTGTACCAAGACGGCGTGTTTGCCACACCCAGCGGCAAAGCACGCTTTGCGGCCATGGACTATGTGCCCGTGGCTGAAGCCCGTGAATCGCGCTTTCCGTTCTCGCTCAACACGGGGCGTTTGCGCGACCAGTGGCACGGCATGACGCGCACCGGCGTGGTGGGCAAATTGTTTGGCCATGTGCCCGAGCCCTCGGTGCAAATGAACCCGGCCGACATGACGCGCCTGGGGCTGAGCGACGGCACCTTGGTGCACGTCACCAGCAAACGCGGCTCCCTGGTGGTACCCGCCTTGGCCAGCCCCGACATAAGACAACACCAAGCCTTCATCGCCATGCACTGGGGCCCCGCTTTTTTGGGCGGACGTGACCACCAAAACAAGCCCTTGGCTGGCGTGAATGCCATCACCACCTCGGCGTACTGCCCCACCTCCAAGCAACCCGAACTCAAGCACGCCGCCGTCAAGGTGCTCAAAGCCGAATTGCCCTGGACGCTGCTGGCCGTGGCTTGGCTGCCCGAGGACAGCGAGCACACCGTGTTGCAAGCCTTGCGTGCACGCATGGGCCAGTTTGAATTTGCCAGTTGCGTGCCCTTTGCCGAAAGCGGCAACACCGACACGCCGCGCCAAGGCGTGCTGCTGCGTGCGGCGTGCAGCGAGCCGCCGGACATGGCCGTGTTGCAAGACATTGAGCAACAACTGGGCTTGAGTGAAGACAACAGCTTGCGCTATGTCGACGCCAAGCGCAGCCAACTGCGTTGCATGCGCTTGCGGGCGGAGTCCGACACCACCTTGGACGCCTTTGTGATTGCAGGCGACACCTCGGCCGAAGCTTGGCTCAAGACTTTGCTGCAAACTCAGCAATCGGCCAAAGCCTACGGCCGTCGCTTGCTGATGACGGGTCACACGCCCCCGGTCGCTTTGGCCAGCGTGGGCAGCACGGTCTGCACCTGTGTGGGGGTGCGCGATGTGGCGATTCAAGCGCAGCTTGCACACAGCGCCCAGCCCGACGAGCACCGCTGCCTGTCAGGCCTGCAAGGCACGCTGAAATGCGGCACCCAGTGTGGCTCGTGTGTGCCTGAGTTGCGTCGCATGATTCGCCTGCATCTGGCGCCTGCGACGGCCACGCCGTCATTGGTCTTATAGCTTCAGGTTATCTGTGCTGCGGGACAATACCCATATGGCAATTGCACACTACCTCAAAGTCATTGGCCGCGGTCGCGACGGCGCCCGCGCCATCGACCGCGCACAAGCCGCCGACTTGATGGGCCAGGTGCTCGACGGCAGCGTGAGCGACTTGGAAATCGGCGCCTTTTGTTTGGCCATGCGCATCAAAGGCGAAACGCCTGAAGAAATGGCGGGTTTTTTAGACGCCACCCATGCGCGCCTGAATCGCCTCAGTGCGAGCGCTGGTACCCGCGTGGTGGTGCTGCCCAGCTACAACGGGGCACGCAAACTGCCGGTGCTCACGCCTTTGCTGGCAGCCCTGCTGGCACGCGAGGGTTTGGCCGTGGTGGTGCATGGCTGCGCCACCGAGTCAGCCCGTGTGACCACCCAAGAGGTGCTGGCTGCCATGGGTCAACACGCCTTGAGCCATGTGCGCAGCGTGCAAGCGGGCGAGCAAGTGTTTGTGCCCACTGAGGTGCTGTGCCCAGGCCTGAAACGCTTGCTGGATGTGCGCCGCGTGGTGGGCTTGCGCAACCCGGCCCACAGCTTGGTCAAGCTGATGAACCCCATGGCGGGCGATGCCTTGCTGGTGGGCAGCTACACGCACCCCGAATACGCGGTGTCCATGGCCAACACCTGGGCGCTCACAGGCGCGCGCGCCTTGCTGCTGCGCGGCACCGAAGGCGAGGTGGTGGCCGATGCGCGCCGTCAGCCACACATTGATGCATTCACCGATGGGGTACGCCAGACCTTGGTCGAGGCGCAAACGGGCTCCTTGGCACAATTGCCCGAGTTGCCCACACAGACCGATGCAAACACCACGGCGCGCTACATCCATGACGTACTCGACGGTCAATTGCCAGTGCCTGCGCCCATTGCACGCCAAGTACAAGCCGCATTGCAGGCCTTGGCGCTTTGACCCAAAAGACACCTGCTCATCAACCGTTCCATCACCATGACAAGCTCCCGCACAACACCCACACCCCACGTCACCTTGGTCGGCGCAGGCCCTGGCGACCCTGAGCTGCTGACCCTCAAAGCCGTCAAAGCCATTGCTGCTGCCACCGTCTTGTTGGTGGACGACTTGGTGAGTGACGCGGTGCTGGCTTATGCCGCGCCCACAGCGCGCATCGTGCATGTGGGCAAGCGCGGGGGCTGCAACTCGACACCGCAAGCCTTCATTGAAAAGCTGATGTTGCAAGAAGCCAAAGCAGGCGAGAACGTGGTGCGCCTCAAAGGCGGCGATCCTTTTATTTTTGGTCGTGGCGGTGAAGAGCTCGAACATTTGCAAGCGCAAGGTGTGTCGGTGACGGTGGTCAATGGCATCACAGCGGGCTTGGCTGGCGTCACCTCGTTGGGCGTGTCGCTCACGCATCGCGCGCATGCCCACGGCGTGCTGTTCATCACCGGTCACGCCAAAAAAGACAACGCCAATGGCGTCGACTGGGTGGGCTTGGCCCACACGGCAGCGCAAGCCAAACTGACCTTGGTGATTTACATGGGCATGAGTGGCGCGGCACAGTTGCAAGACGCCTTGCTGCAAGGCCTGGACGCGCACACGCCTGTGGCTGTGGTTCAGCATGTGAGCTTGCCCACGCAACGCCATGTGGTGTGCACCTTAGACAACTTGTATGACACCGTGGTGCGTGAGGCCATGGCCAGTCCCTCGGTGATCGTGGTGGGCGATGTGTTCCAGGGCTTGCTGCAAATGCAAACCTCGCACACCGCCTCACAGATGCAGGCAGCGCAATAAAGCACGATCGCCGGTCGCCCCCACTAAACTCCTCGCATGAATTCGTTTGACGTGGTGATCGTTGGCGCTGGCGCTGCTGGTTTGTTTTGTGCCGGCGTGGCGGCTCAACAAGGCTTGAAGGTGCTGGTGCTGGACCACAGCAACAAGGTGGCTGAGAAAATTCGCATCTCAGGCGGCGGGCGCAGCAATTTCACCAACCGTGAACTCGATGTGCGCGCCCCGCACAAACACTTTTTGGGCCAGAACCCACAGTTTTGCCGCAGCGCGCTGTCGCGTTACACCCCGCAAGACTTCATCGCGCTGGTGCAGCACCACCAAATTCCCTTTCACGAAAAGCACAAAGGCCAGTTGTTTTGTGACCGCTCGGCCGAAGATCTGATTCAAATGCTGCTGCGCGAATGCGACGCGGGTGCCCTGGGCGGACATGTGACCCGTTGGCAGCCCTGTGGCTTGAAGGCCGTGCGATTCACCGCCACAGCGCCCACCGCTTCGCGGTATGAGGTCGATACCGACCAAGGCACAGTGTGTGCAGCCTCGGTGGTGGTGGCCACAGGCGGCTTGTCAATTCCAAAAATTGGTGCCACCGATTTGGGCTACCGACTGGCCCAACAGTTTGGGCTGCGCCTGGTCGAACCCCGTCCAGGCTTGGTGCCCATGACCTTTGATGGCGCGGCTTGGGCACCTTATGCGCAGCTCTCAGGTCTGTCGCTGCCAGTGCGCATTGAAACGGGGTCTAAAAAAAACCTGCAAGGGTTTGACGAAGACCTGTTGTTCACTCATCGGGGACTGTCAGGCCCAGCGGTACTGCAAATTTCCAGCTACTGGCAAGCCGGCAGCGAGATTCGGGTGAATTTGGCGCCCGAGATCGACGTGCAAGAGCAACTGATACAGGCCAAGCAGCATTCCAAAAAACTCGTGGCCAATGCGCTGAGTGCCTGGGTGCCGTCGCGTTTGGCCGATGCTTGGACCAGCCAAAACCCAACTTGGCAGCGCCCGGTCATGGAAGCCAGCGACAAATCCTTGATGCAGTTGGCACAGCGCTTGGGCAGCTGGCCCCTCACCCCCACCGGAACCGAAGGCTATAAAAAAGCCGAGGTGACCGTGGGCGGCGTGGACACGCGCGATCTCTCCCAGCAAACCATGGAGTCCAAGCAACCGGGGCTGTATTTCATTGGCGAAGTGGTGGACATCACCGGCTGGCTGGGCGGCTACAACTTTCAGTGGGCTTGGGCCAGCGCATACGCCTGTGGGCGGGCTTTGGCGGCGTCTTTAAAGTCGCTATAATCCTTGTCTTTGCTGGCAAACCGCCCAACGGCCTGATCAACTTTGTGTTGGGGAACCCCGCAGACATGGCGCATAAGCTCGATCTTCTTGTGAACCCTCTGGCTGCAATATTTGGAAAATTTTGGTAATGACCACTGTCCGTGTAAAAGAAAACGAGCCGTTTGACGTCGCACTGCGTCGCTTCAAGCGCACCATTGAAAAACTCGGTCTGTTGACCGACTTGCGTGCCCGCGAGTTCTACGAGAAGCCCACCGCTGAACGTAAACGTAAAAAAGCAGCTGCCGTGAAGCGTCACTACAAGCGCGTGCGCAGCATGCAACTGCCCAAGAAGCTGTATTAATCAGCCTCTTCACTGAAGCAGGCCCAAAGGCCCAATCAGACAACTCGCTTGGGGACGCTCAAGCGAGTTTTTTTTCGCCCCCCACTTTTTGTATTGGAATTGCCATGAGCCTCAAAGACCAGATCACCGAAGACATGAAAACCGCCATGCGCGCCAAAGACAGCGTGCGTTTGGGCACCATTCGCTTGCTGATGGCCGCCATGAAGCAAAAAGAAGTAGATGAGCGAATCGAATTGGATGACGTCACCGTGATCGCGATCGTCGACAAACTCATCAAACAACGCAAAGACTCGGTGGCCGCTTATCTAAGCGCCAAACGCCAAGACTTGGCCGATGTGGAATCGGCTGAAATAAAAGTGCTCGAGGTTTACTTGCCACAGCGCTTGAACGCCGAAGAAATCACCGCCGCGGTGCAAGCCATCGTGGCGCAAGTGGGTGCCACCGGACCCGGCGACATGGGCAAGGTCATGGGCGCGGTCAAAGCCCAGTTGGCGGGCAAGGCCGACATGGGCTTGGTGTCGGCAGCAGTCAAGACCGCGTTAAACCCGTGATCAACACACACGCAGATAGCCTTGGTATGTAGCTCTATTGTTTTAATATATTTCGAGGATTTTGAATAAAATCAATTTTTTCTTTAAAACCTCATTTTGAAATCTTCAAAAAAAATACCGCCCATGATGCTCAGCGCATGTGCATGCTCCAAGCTCGAGATGGGCGTCTTAGACAGATTCATACCCTGCGTGCTGATGGGGTTGGGACTTTGGGTCTTCCCGCTTTGGCTTCATGCCAAAGAGACGGGCGCCACTTTGCAAGAGCTACTTTTTGCCACGGTGCAAGGCAATCCGGCACTCAGAGCCAGTAGGCTGGATGTGACCGCCAGCGAGCAAGACGTTGAGGTCTCTGAGCGAGGCCGTTGGCCTGTGGTCTCTGCGGTCATGGAGTCGAGAACAGGCACCGTTTCCAGCACACCTTCACGAGCCCTGCGGGCCCAACAACCCCTGTGGGATGGCGGCAGAATCGCCTCGCAGATTTCCGAATCTGAGGCGCAAAAGAAAGCCACCACCTACAAGTACTACCAACAACAGCAGCAAGTTTTTTTGTCGGTGGTATCTGCTTGGCAAGGCGTCATGTCCGCCAAAGAAAGAATACAGACATCTGAGCGCGCCTTGGCTCGTCTGCGAGAACTCCAAGCTCAGATGATGCGGCGCGTGGAGGCACTGGCTTCCCCGAGTATCGATTTAGAGCAAGTTGATGCGCGCGTGTTCCAAACAGAAGTAGAACTCAGCGCAGCACAAACTGGCTACGCCAACGGCCTCACCCGCTTGGAACAGTTGACCGGTATCGTTGGATTGCGCCAGTCAGCACAACTTGTATTTGACTTTTATCAACCAAAGCATGCCAACCGAATCGCCAACGAAGTCCAATCGCAAGACATGATGTTTTGGGTCGCGAAAGACAATGCGGTTCTCAAAGCACAGGCAGAAGTTGAACTGGCGCGTGCGCGCTACCAAACCAAAGACGCCGAGAAGTATCCTCAGCTTTTTTTTCGGGTGGATCAACCGGTGGGCAAGGTGGTGAGCTACACCGACACGCGCATGAGTGCATTTGTGGGCTTGCAGTACACGCCCAACGCTGGCTTTTCTAACATCATCCAAGCGCAATCACTGCTCACACGTATCGACAGTTCACAGCAAGTGGTTGAAACCGTCCAACGCGAGGTCCAAGAAGCATTTGAGAATGACCGTGAGGATATTATTTCGGGCCAACGCAGGGTCAGCGCGCTAGAGCGAGCCGTTTCGGGCTCACACAAAGTCCTTGAGTCCTACCACCGCCAATTTCAAGGCGGCAAAAAGTCTTGGCTTGATTTGCTCAACGCGGTGCGTGAACTCACCCAAAACGAATACACACTGGCCGATGCCAAAACAGCTTGGATGGCCGCAACCTACAAATACCAAGTGCGCGCGGGACTGCCGCTGCAAGAGACAAGCCCACCATGAACCCTATCAACGAAACCACCTGGCCAGCCGGTGTGGCCGCAGGCCAAGACATGTTGACGCAAAGCTTTACACAAATTGCCAAAGGCGTTGTCAATACATACCGTGGTGAATTGCTGGAAGCGTCGCTGGCTTCGTTGTTCATTGGCATCTTGGCCTTCACCACCTCGCTGTTTTCCATGCAGGTCTATGACCGCGTCATTCCCACCCGCAGCGAATACACCTTGTTGATCTTGAGCCTGGGTGTGTTGCTGTCCATCGCGTTTGAGCTGGCCATGAAATTCGCCCGATCCAAGCTGATGGACCATGTGGTGGTGGCTGTAGACGCTCGCTTGTCACGCGAAATTTTCGATCGGCTGCTACAACTGCGTGTGGACCAAATTCCAAGCTCTGTGGGCAGCTTGGCAGGACAACTGAGGGGTTACGAACAATTGCGGGGTTTCTACACCAGCACCACGATGTTCACCTTGATTGACCTGCCCTTTGGTCTTGTGTTTCTGGCGGTCATGATGGCCCTTGCCAGTCCATGGGTGGCCTTGGTTCCCTTGGTCTTTGGCTTGTTGGGCATTGCGATCGGCATCAGTTCGCGCCAAAAAATCGACCAATTTGCCGTCAACAGCGCAGCGTATTCGAACGCCAAAACAGGTTTGCTGGTGGAAGCGGTAGAAGGCGTCGAGACCATCAAAGCAGGCACGGGCGCTCCAAAGTTTTTGTCGCGCTGGGTTGCGGTGAACCACCACACCATCAACAATGACGCCCAGATGCGGCGCTTCATGGAAGGGCTTGGCTACCTCTCAGCCACGATTCAACAGCTGAGTTATGCAGGGCTGATCATGGTGGGTGCGTTGCTGGTGATGCAAGGCAGTATGACCATGGGGGCTTTGATCGCGTGTTCTATTTTGAGTGGGCGGGTGCTCGCGCCCATCATGGCCCTCCCCGGTTTGCTGGTTCAGCAAGGCCAGGCCATGGCAGCACTCAAAGGCATCGAAGCCATCTACCAACTGAAGACCGATACACATGGCATCTCGCGGCCCTTGGTGCCCGATCATGTGCAAGGGCATTTCAACATCTCAAACGCCAAGTTTTCATATCCCGGCCACCCGCCTGCGCTGGTGGTACCCAAGCTGAACATTCAGCCCGGTGAAAACCTGGCCATCTTGGGCCCGATTGGTGCTGGCAAATCGACCTTGTTGCGTTTGCTCAGCGGCTTGTATGTGCCACAAGAGGGGCAGGTGCTGCTCGATGGTCTCGATCTTGCGCACATCAGCCGACAGGTGGTCAGCCAAAAGATTGGCTATTTGCAGCAAGACCACCGCTTATTCCAAGGCAGCTTGCGCGACAACCTGCTGATTGGCTTGCCTGACCCGGGCGACACCGTGATTCAACAAGCCATGGCGCGCACCGGCATGATTCACTTTGTCTCTTCCCATCCCAAGGGCTTGGAGAGGCCGATCATGGAAGGCGGCAAAGGGCTCAGCGGTGGCCAGCGTCAACTGCTGGCCTTCACGCGTTTGATCTTGTGCAAGCCTGACATTTATTTGTTGGATGAGCCCACCGCCAGCATGGACGATGAACAAGAGCGACGGTGCATCCAAGTGATGCAAGAGTTGGTCGATGACGGAAAAATGTTGATCGTGGTCACCCACAAACACAATCTCTTGCCGCTTGTGTCTCGCATCGTTATCGTGGCAGGCAACACCCTGGCCATGGATGGGCCGCGCGATGCAGTGCTGCAGCGCTTAGCCCAGGCCGGCACAGCAGCTTCGCCCTCTGCACCATTCAAAGCGACACAAGGTTGAACATGCCAACACACCACAGTTCTGACGCATCTGCCTCAAGCACTGACCGCTCAAGCGAGGCCTTGTTGACCGATCTGTCGCAGTCACAGAGCGCACGTTTGACGCTGCGGGTGATGGCGCTGGGTTTGGTGGTGCTGGTTATCTGGGCTGCATGGGGCACGGTGGATCAAGTCACACGCGCACAAGCCCAAGTGGTGGCTCAAGCGCGTACACAAGTCATTCAATCGCCCGACGGCGGCGTCTTGACCGAGTTGCTCGTGAAAGAGGGTGACAAAGTCATAGCAGGCCAAGTCTTGGCCAGCCTGCAAAAAGAACGCGCCCAAGCCGCCGTGTCTGAAACCAAGGCCAAGGTTGCGGCACTTCGCATCACCTTGGCTCGGTTGCACGCCGAGGTCTATGGCAGGCCGCTGAATTTTGCAAATGACCTCAAGGCCTACCCCGAATACATCAGCAACCAAACCGATCTGTATACAAAGCGGCAACAGGCGTTCCGCGAGGACACCGAGGCATTGAGCAAGATACTCGAGCTCAGCAATGAAGAACTCAAAATCAACCTCAAACTCGAAGCCAACGGGGATGTAAGTCGCACAGAGGTTTTGCGCCTCGAAAAATCTGTGGCCGACGTCCGTGCGCAATTGGCCAGCAAAAAGAACAAGTACCTGCAAGACGCGCAAGCTGAAATGACAAAAGCGCAAGAAGAGCTGAGTACACAAACTGAGCTGCTCAGAGACCGCAACCAGTTGCTAGAGCACACAGTGCTTACCGCACCCGTAGACAGCGTGGTCAACAACATCCGCATCAACACCTTGGGGGGCGTGGTGCGCCAAGGTGAAACCGTGATGGAGTTGTTGCCCTGGAGTCAAGAGTTGGTCATCGAAGCCAAAGTCACACCAGTCGACATTGCATTTGTGTTGCTTGGGCAAGAGGCCAATATCAAGGTGGACGCTTATGACGCGTCTATTTTTGGCGCACTGCGCGGCACGGTCGAATACATCAGCTCCGATGTCTTGAGTGAAGACACCCGCCAAGGCCCGTTTCTGTATTACCGCGTTCGCATTCACCCACAGCCTGCGCAATTGCAAACAGACAAAGCACAGCGCATTCATCTCAAACCCGGCATGACCGCGTCGGTCGACATCAAAGCCAACGAGCGCTCAGTGTTGAGCTATTTGCTCAAACCCATCAGCAAGGCCTTGAGCCAATCGATGGGGGAGCGCTGACACGATCAGCCCCAGAAAACCCACGATAATTGACGGTTCTGAGACATTTGACCCAACACGACAACACTTATGCAACCTACGCTCAAGCCTCAAAACCCCAACTTTTCCTCTGGCCCCTGCGCCAAACGTCCCGGTTATGACGTCAGCAAGCTCCAACTGGACTTGCTGGGCCGCTCACACCGCTCAGCAATCGGCAAAAAAGCCTTAGGTCTGGCCTGCACAGAAACGGCACGCATCCTCGGTTTGCCCGAGGGCTACCGGGTGGCTGTAGTGCCAGGTTCAGACACCGGTGCCATTGAAATGGCCATGTGGTCCTTGTTGGGCGGACGTGGCGTGGACGTGCTGGAGTGGGAGTCGTTCAGCGCGGGTTGGGTCACCGACATCGTCAAGCAGTTGAAACTGCCCAACGTCAATGTGATCAAGGCCGACTACGGCGATTTGGTCGATCTGCACAGCGTGAACTTTGACAACGATGTAGTGTTCGTTTGGAACGGCACCACCTCTGGTGTGAAAGTGCCCAACGGCGACTGGATTCCAGCCAACCGCGGCGGACTGACCCTGTGCGACGCCACCTCGGCTGTGTTTGCCATGGAGATGCCTTGGGACAAGCTCGATGTCATCACCTACTCTTGGCAAAAAGTGCTCGGCGGTGAAGGTGCGCATGGCATGCTCATCCTCAGTCCACGCGCGGTGGAGCGCCTAGAGGCCTACAGCCCCCCTTGGCCGATGCCCAAGGTGTTTCGCATGAAATCGGGTGGCAAGTTCAACGAAGGTCTATTCAAAGGCGAAACCATCAACACCCCTTCTATGTTGTGCGTGGCCGACTACTTGGACGCACTGCAATGGGTGGACGGTCTGGGCGGCGTCAAAGCCACCATCGCCAAAAGCGAAGCCAACCTGAAAGTGATTGCCGATTTTGTGGCGGCCAACGAATGGATCTCTTTTTTGGCCAAGTCGCCCGCAGCACGCTCGAACACCAGCGTGTGCCTGAGCGTTCAGCTTTCAGAAGATCAGGTCAAGAAAATGGTCAAGTTGCTCGACACCGAAGGCGTGGCCTACGACATCGGCGCCTACAAAGACGCGCCAACTGGCTTGCGCATTTGGTGCGGCGCCACGGTCGAAGCTTCTGACCTTGAGGCACTCATGCCTTGGCTGACGTGGGCTTACCACGCAGTTCAAAACTAACCCGGCTGCAGCCCTGCGCACACCATGTACAAAATCAAAACATACAACGCGATCGCCCTGAAAGGCCTTGAGCGTTTTGGCCGTCAATCGTATGAAGTCGGCAGCGACATCGGTCACCCCGACGCCTTTTTGTTGCGCAGTCAAAAACTGCACGACTTGGCTGTTCCCGACTCTTTGCTGGCCGTGGCTCGCGCAGGTGCGGGTGTGAACAACGTGCCCATCGCAGACTACAGCAAACTCGGCATTGTGGTGTTCAACACACCTGGCGCCAATGCCAATGCGGTGAAAGAACTTGTGATGGCCGGCATGCTGCTGGCCAGTCGCGGCATCTTGCCTGGCATGGACTATGTGAATGGTCTGGGCGAGATGACCGAAGCGGCAGCCATGTCGCAACTGCTAGAAAAAGAAAAGTCTCGCTTTGCCGGCACCGAGGTCAAGGGAAAAACTCTGGGCATCGTGGGCTTGGGGGCGATTGGCTCAAGGGTGGCAGACAGGGCCTTGGCCATGGGCATGAAGGTGGTGGGCTTTGACCCTGCGCTCTCCATCGATGCCGCATGGCGCCTCTCCAACGAAGTGCTTCGCATGGAAAACCTGGCCGCCTTGCTGGCTCGCTCAGACTTTGTGACTTTGCATGTGCCAGCCATCGAAGCCACGCACCACTTGATCAACGATGCGGCCTTGGCCTTGATGCAACCCAGCGCCGTGTTGCTTAACTTTGCACGCGAAACCATTGTGGATGCCGCAGCCGTTCTGCGCCGACTCAATGCGGGCCAACTGGCGCGGTATGTGTGTGACTTTCCAGAGCCCGGGTTGATTGCCCACCCGGGTGTGATTGCCATGCCGCACATCGGCGCAAGCACTGAAGAGTCAGAAGAAAACTGCGCCGTCATGGCAGCCAACCAGTTGATGAATTACCTCGAAAACGGCAATGTCACCAACTCGGTTAACTTTCCGGCCATCCACATGGACCGCAGCCCGGGCAC
>CAIMWY010000199.1 GCA_903845315.1 uncultured Burkholderiales bacterium | reverse complement strand
TTCAAGACATCGTCAACAAAGGCTTGAAGTAATTTGGTGAATCAAACGCCGCACGGAGTCTTTCTAGGCCTCGTGCCTATAGACTGCCGTCATGTTTGATTCAGTCGACTTCTTTTCATGGCCACAACTCTTCGGTTGGGCGGCATTCATTTTTGGTGTGGCGTCTTTTGCGCAAACATCAGATGCGCGCTTTAAAAAACTGATGGCTTTGGAATGCTTCGCCTACGTGCTGCACTTCGCACTGTTAGGACAATGGACGGCTTCCGCCAGTGCTACAGTTTCGTTGTGCCGCTCCTTGGCGGCCGTTCGCTATCCCTCCAAACGCGTTGGTTTGTTCTTCATGGCACTGAGTGTGGCTTGTGGGCTTTGGCTCTACACCAGTTGGGTTTCGTGGCTACCCATTACGGCTTCTGTGTTGGGAACCTTTGCGCTTTTCTTTTTGAAACATGCACGGATGCGCTTGGTGATGCTGAGTGGTACCGTTTTATGGCTGTTTCACAACTACTGTGTAGGCTCTGTTGGGGGCACTTTGTTGGAAGGCGTGTTGTGCATTGTGAACATCGTCACGCTGGTGAGAATGATGCAAATGTCCAAGATAACCGATGTTCATGGCATTGAGTCAAAATAGCGCGCCATATTGAAGGTTCTTAAATTAAGCGGTGCCTTGTTCGCTGGCATGCAGAGCGGGCCAAAGGCTCATAGACCCGAAGGTCACGTTGTCGTGATACCCATTTCAAGTTCTCCTTTGGTCAAGGTGACACCTAGAGGGTCAACAGTTGAAACAAACTAGAAAAGACTTTCACATCAGTTCTTTCATGGCATCAAGTGGAATGATGGCGCCACGATGCTGGACCACTTTGGCGGCCACACGATTGCCAAAATCTGCGGCGATCAATGGTGAAGCACCTAGCAATCGTTTGCTGAGATAGCCTGCGGCAAATGAGTCGCCTGCTGCCGTGGTGTCAACTACTTTTTCGACAGATTGCGCAGGGACTTTTTCCCAGTGATCTGAGTTCTTGGCGCGAACCAAGGTAGGGCTGGCGCCGCATTTGATGACGATCTCTTCAACCGACAGCGACTGCGCATGCGCAACAGCCTCGTCCAGAGTGCTGAAATCGTAAACATCTTTGTGATCGTCTGTCGTGATCATGGCAATCGTCGACACTGAAAATGCCTCATTGAAAACTTGCTGCGTGGTGTGCTTGTTTGGCCAAAGACGAGGGCGGTAGTTGTTGTCAAACACAACGACTTTGCCATTGGCTTTTTGATGTGCCAATAATTTGAAAAGTCGTTGTCTAGCGCTTTCATTCAGAATGGCCAAGCTAATACCGCTGAAATAGAAGCAGTCAATTTGGTCTCCCTCAGCTTCGATAGGACTCAATTCGATGTCAAAGTAAGAACGCGCGGCACTGTTTTCGCGCCAGAAATGGAAGCGACGTTCGCCACAGTCGTCCGTTTCTATCAGGTACATGCCCGGCAACTGACCCGCAATTTTTCGGGTTTGGTTCAAATCCAAACCCATCGCAGTCCACTCGTGTATTAGTTTTTGGCTCAAGGGGTCGTCGCCTAAGCCAGTTGCGTAGCCCACTTGTATGGCGCTAGGTGTGCTGCATCTGCGCAAATAAACAGCCGTATTGAAGGTGTCACCACCATAGGAAAGTACGGCAGGCCCAAAGCCATTGGCTTGAATTTCGAGCATGCA
>CAIMWY010000198.1 GCA_903845315.1 uncultured Burkholderiales bacterium | reverse complement strand
GCCATGAAGTCCAACCACATTTCAGAAAGTGGCTCGGAAATTTTGACCATGCACTACATCACCGAGGGACGCAAGCTGATCAAAGACGCCGTCAAACACATCTCTCGCATCGATGCGCCTGTGCTATTTGTCCATGCCGTGGATGATGAGACAGTCCATATTCGAAATGCAGAGTGGGCCTATCGCCGTGTTTCCTCAAGTCAAAAAGATTTCATTTACTTGGGCGACAGCTACCACATGATCACGGTGGACAACGAACGCGAAACGGTCAGCCTTGAGACTGCACGCTTTTTGAAAAAATCCATCAATGACACATTGGGCACGCCTGCCTTTGACGTGCCCTCTGTGTTGTCGCCTGAGCTGCGACGGGCCCTCAGAAAACGTGTCTGATCAGGCTGCCAGCTTTGCGCACTATTTGAACGAGCGCGTCAGCGCGAAAAACCCGCTGTCTTGCAGGCGGGCAGACACCAGAGGGCTTTGTGTGATGGCAGCGTCTAACCAACGACGGCGCAGCTGCACATTGATGTGCCATACGTCATCCAAGGGCCATTCAAAAGCCAGCGCCAGAATCGGCGTGGTGGAGCTGCTTGCAGTGTAGGTACCCAAACCGCTTCGCACAGACTCTTGCGGGGACACACCATACAGGTGCTGCACATACTTTTGGGAACGATGTTCTAGACCCAATTGCGGATAGATCACGAGCGGGCCCCAATTGAACTCTGCCGCATAGGTCAGCTCTTGCAGCATGCCACGGGAGGTACTGTCGAAAAAGTTGTACGCGAACACGGCACCCCAGGGTGTTTCTTGGTAAGTGCCTAGACCTATCGGCAAGGGATTGGCGCGCGAGCCGACACCCAGCAGGCTAGGCCCATTGGACTTGAAGCCTTCAAAGCTGATGCGTCCCGCCAACTCCAAATAGCCGCTTCCTAAACGAGCAGTTTTGAACCCTAAGGTATCAACTCGGGTATAAAAACGCCCATAGTCAAAGTAGGCATAAGGCAAGGTGAAGTTTTTAGCACCACTGGCTTGGACAATTTTTTGGGTGCTGTAGACGGCTACACCCACATCTCCGGTTAAGCGGTCCTCAATGGGTGCTTGCGCCGCAGCATGCAGTGTCATGCCCATCAGAACGAATCCTGAAAAAACGAACCTCATCACAGTCGTTAAGTTCACGGCGCCACCGCGGCGCCGTCAATGCGATGCCGCAGCAATGCCTGCGACACAAAGCCGCTGGTTTTCATCTCTTGCACAAACTGGGTCAACACATCGGTGGCAGCTTGCCCACGCGCTTTGGGCAAACCCATGGCTTGGTCGATCACCATGAAGCGGCCCGGTAACAGACGCACATCGGGCACCCGTTGGGCATCGGCTTCAAGTTGCTGCTTCACCCCGGCCGCCACCTCCATCTGTTGCGCCAAGAAAAAGTCCACCACTTGTGGCGATGTGGGTGCATGCACGATCTGTGCGTGCTGCAAGTGACGACTCAAAAACAAGTCATACGCGCTGCCCTTGCCCACCACCACCCGGTGCGCGGCCACATCGACCTGTTCATTGCGTTGCAACGGCGAATTTTTTCGCACCAAGTAGCTGCCTTCAATTTGCACATAAGCACCGCTGAAGCTCACGCCTTGGGCACGCTGCGGATCGAGCGCAAAAAACCCGATGTCGGCTTGGTCTTGGGTCACGGCTTGCACCGCTTTGCCTGCGGCGTCTAGCACCACCAGCTGCAAGGGCACACCCAAGCGTTGGGCCAGTTGCTGAGCCAGATCGACGGACACACCAACCGGCAAGCCACTGGCTGGGTCGCGTCGGGCCAAGATCGGATTGCCCAAATTGATGGCGGCGCGCAAAGTCCCCCCAGGCGCCAACAAAGCACTGGCTGAAGGCACTGTCTGCGTCATGCCCACGGCCATGGGCCACACGCTCAGCACAGCCAGCAACCGCACAACACCGCACAGAAATGCAAAAAAGGGAGCGCGCTTCATGGGGCAAAGTTGATCTTGGTGGCCAGGCGCTTGTTGGCGTCAATCTCGTCTGCAATCACCTTGGCAAACTCGGCCGGGGTAGAGCCCACCGTCACATAGCCCTGCTCAGCAAACGAGCGCTTGACCTCTGGGTCTTCCAAAGCCTTGACCACTTCTTGGCGCATGCGTGTCACGTACTCGGTGGGGGTGCCCGCCGGATACCACAGGCCGTACCAAGGCGTGTAGACAAAGCCTTTCACGCCCGCCTCATCCACCGTAGGCACATCGGGCATCATGGCCCAGCGCGTTTTGCCGGTGATGGCCAAGGCCCGAAGCTTGCCCGACTTGACCAAGGGCAACAGCGCCGTGGCCGAGCCAATGCAGACATCGATGCGCCCGGCCATCAAATCGGTGATCGCCTCGCCCACGCCTTTGTAGGGCACATGGTTGATCTTGGTGCCCGCACTGGTGTTGAAAAACTCGGCGGCAAACTGCATCACATTGCCCACACCGCCTGAGCCATAGTTGAGCTTCTCGGGCCGTGCCTTGGCATCGGCAATGAACTCTTGCAAGGTGTGGGCCTTCACGCTCGGGCCCACCGCCACCACAAAACCTACGCTGTTGGCCACCAAGGTGATGGGCGTGAAGTCTTTCACAGGGTCGTAGCTCAAGCTGGGTGACACCACGGGTAAGCTGGCATGGCTCGACGAGGTGTTGAGGAGTGTGTAGCCATCGGGGGCAGACTTGGCCACCACGCCCGTGCCAATCGCGCCGCCAGCGCCCGCGCGGTTGTCGATCACAAAGTTCTGGCCCAGGGATGGCGCCATTTTTTGGTTCAAGGTGCGGCCAATGAAGTCCATCGGTCCCCCCGCCACATACGGCACAACCATGCGAATCGGGTGATT
>CAIMWY010000197.1 GCA_903845315.1 uncultured Burkholderiales bacterium | reverse complement strand
TGTGCGAAGGCACCGAGGTTCGTGCGTTTTGCATCAAGCACCCTGACGATCCAGATCGCATCAAAGCCATAACTGTTCCTGCGGACATCAAAGCGCTGTGCAGTTGATTGCCAGTATTTGATTCCAATTTTTCCATCAACTTTTTACCAACCCAACCCCTCAGGAGACAACAATGAAACTGAAAAAAACTATGCTGGCCTTGGCCATCACCGCGGTCACCAGCACTGCAGCGCTGGCCGAAATCAAAATTGGTGTGAGCTTGTCGCTCACAGGTCCAGGCTCTGGCTTGGGCACGCCAATGCAAAAGCAATTGCAACTGTTCCCCAAAACCATTGGCGGTGAAAAAATCACAGTGATTCTTTTGGACGATGCCTCCGATCCAGGTAAAGGGTCTGCCAATGCGCGCCGTTTTGTGACTGAAGATAAAGTTGACATCATTTTCGGCTCTTGCCTCACACCTGTTGCTGCCGCAATGACCGATATCGCTTCTGAAGCTGGTACCGTGCAAATCGCTGGTTCGCCCGTGGGCGTGCCACCTGGCAAAGACAAGTGGCTGTTTCGTTTACCCCAATCAAACAATGTGATGGGTCATGCCGTGATCGAGCACATGAAAAAACAAGGCATCAAAACCCTTGGCTTTTTGGGCTACGCTGACGTGTATGGCCAACAATGGTTGGACGCTGTTCAACCAGAACTTGAAAAAGCTGGCATCAAGATGGTGGGCGTTGAACGCTTTGCGAGGACAGACACCAGCGTCACACCACAAGCTCTCAAATTAACGTCCGCAAATCCAGACGCAATCTTGGTGGTTGCTTCAGGCTCTGGTGCAGCCATGCCACAAATGGGCTTGGTAGAACGTGGCTACAAAGGCAAGGTTTACCAAACTCATGCAGCAGCGACACCAGATTTGTCGCGCATTGGCGGCAAAGCTGTTGAAGGCACCTTCGTCGTTTCTGGCCCTGCATTGTTGGGCGACCAATTGGCTGACAATCATCCCTCCAAAAAGCTGGCTTTGGACTTTGTACAGAAATTTGAAAAAGAATTTGGCGCCAACACTCGCAACCAGTTTGCAGGTCACTCCTATGACTTCCAAGTGGCCATGGAAAAAGCCATCCCTTTGGCACTGAAAAAAGCCAAGCCTGGTACTGCTGAATTCCGTAGCGCTATGCGTGACAGCCTTGAAACCATGGGCCGTACAGTGTTTTCTCATGGCGTGATGAATTGGACGCCTGCGGACCACTGGGGTTACACCCTGGAAACAGGCGTAATGACCAAAGTGGTCGACGGTAAGTTCAAGGTCGAATAAGACCTCAGGCTTGCTTGCAAAGGATCGCGCGCTTTGTGTGCGCCTCATGAAGCGCCATCTTTTGCACCTTGTGTTTTTTGTATCGGATATTTCATGGACTTCTCCATCGCCAGCATCCTCTTGCTAGACGGTGTCACCAACGGCGCCGTGTATGCCCTCTTAGGGTTGGCCACTGTGTTGGTGTTCACGGTCACGCGTGTGATTTTTATCCCACAGGGCGAATTTGTGGCCTACGGCGCCCTCACTTTAGCCATGTTACAAACCGGTAAAACGCCTGGTACGGTTTGGTTGTTGCTGATCATTGCAGGCGTGGCTTCCTTGATGGAATTGATTGAGCGTTGGCGCCATCATGGCAATGTGGCACTTGCTTTACAAACTGCGCTAAAGACTCTGGTGTTTCCTGTGTTGGTTTCGTTGGTAGCAATATGGGCTGCCCCGCAAAAGTTTCCGCTTTGGAGTCAAGCTGTTTTAAGTGTCGCCATCGTCACGGCCTTTGGTCCGCTGGTGTACCGTGTGGCTTATCAGTCTCTTGAATCAGCCACGCCCTTGCTTTTGCTGATTGTTTCAGTAGGTGTGCACTTTGCCATGACCGGATTGGGCTTGTTGTTTTTCGGTGCAGAAGGCTTTCGCAACCCCAGCTTTTGGGATGAACGCTTTACCCTAGGGCCTGTCGCATTGACAGGTCAAACCGTCATCATTTTCATCACATCTTTGGCACTCATTGTCATGATGTGGCTTTACTTCGAACGTTCACTGCGTGGCAAAGCCCTGCGCGCAACCGCCGTCAACCGAACCGGTGCCCGCTTGATGGGTATCTCAAGCCACACTTCTGGGCAACTTACCTTCCTGATGGCGGCCCTCATTGGCGCACTGTCTGGCTTGTTGATTGGCCCCACCACCACGGTGTTTTATGACTCGGGCTTTTTGATCGGCCTCAAGGGTTTTGTTGCCGCAGTGATGGGCGGTCTGGCCAGTTATCCGGGCGCACTCCTGGGTGCACTTTTCGTTGGCATTGTGGAATCATTTGGCGCATTTTGGGCCAGTGCGTTCAAGGAAGTGATTGTCTTCACTTTGGTCTTGCCGGTTCTCCTCGTGCGCTCCTTGCGCAGTGGCCATACAGACGAGGATCACTGACATGAACAAGCAAAAACTATTTATATGGCTGCTGGCCGCAGCAGTTCCTGTCCTTGCCCTGCTGCCTTTGCCTGACTTCTGGATTGCACAACTGAACTACATCGGCTTGTATGCATTGGTGTGTTTGGGCTTGGTCTTGTTAACTGGCGTGGGTGGGCTGACCTCCTTTGGACAAGCGGCGTTTGTGGGCGTAGGTGCCTACACCACCGCTTGGCTCACATTGAATACGGGCATGTCACCATGGCTGACGGTATTTGTGGGCTTGGGCCTGACGGCCGTCAGCGCCATTGTGGTCGGTGCGATCACATTGCGCATGTCAGGTCACTATTTACCCTTGGCCACCATTGCCTGGGGCTTGTCACTCTATTACCTGATGGGCAACTTGGACGCCTTGGGCAAATATGACGGTTTGTTGGGTCTAAAAAGTTTGTCAATAGGCAGTGTTGACATTGGCCAAGGTCGATTGTTCTTCGTACTCACTTGGGCCATTCTGATTACAGGGGCCATTGCATTGCTCAACTTGTTAGATTCACGTCCTGGCCGCGCCATCCGCTCTCTGAAAGGTGGCTCGCAAATGGCAGAAGCCATGGGCATCAGCACATTTCGTTACAAAGTCACTGTCTTTTTGATAGCGGCATTGTTCGCATCGGTGGCAGGCTGGTTGTTGGCGCACTTTCAACGCACTGTGAATCCATCGGCTTTTGGCCTGAAGATGGGCATTGAATATTTGTTCATGGCCGTGATTGGCGGCGTTGGCTATGTTTGGGGCGCCATTGTGGGCGCCGGCCTCATCAAGTTACTTGACGATTATTTACAAGTGGCCTTGCCCGCATTGATTGGCACCAGCGGCAGCTACGAAGTGATTGTATTTGGTGTGGCCATGGTCTTGGTCCTCCAATATTTACCAGAAGGCATTTGGTCTTTGGTGGCGCGCAAGTTTCCGCGACCCCCTCGCAAAATGGACTGGCAAGATGCAGCGCCATTAAGTACTCGCACCAAACCGGTCATGGGTGAACTGGTTTTGAAAGTCGACAAAATTCGCAAACAGTTTGGCGGCCTGGTAGCAGTCAATGACATCAGTTTTGACATTCACGCTGGGAAAATCATAGGTCTCATTGGTCCTAACGGCGCAGGCAAGTCGACCACTTTCAATTTAATCACCGGTGTCCTTTCTAAATCATCAGGTCAAGTGACTTATCGTGGTCAAGATATCACTTCACTGCCCACGCGGGATATTTCTCGTCAAGGCATGGCGCGCACCTTCCAACACGTGAAGATGATTCCCGATATGACCGTTTTGGAAAACGTGGCTTTGGGTGCTTACACCCGAGGAAAGTCTGGCGTGATCTCTTCCATGTTAGGCACTAACCATACCGAAGAGCAACGATTCATGAAAGAGGCGCAGCATCAGTTGGAGCGCATTGGCATGGGCAATTACCTGAATGAACAAGCAGGCAATTTGGCCATGGGCCCACAACGTCTGATGGAAATTGCACGCGCTCTATGTTGCGACCCTGCATTGTTGTTGCTTGATGAACCGGCTGCAGGTCTGCGTCATAAAGAAAAACAAGACCTCATCAAAGTTTTGCGCCAACTGCAAACTGAGGGCATGAGCATTTTGTTGGTCGAACACGACATGGAATTGGTCATGGAAGTTTGTGACCATCTTGTGGTGATGGAATTTGGCACATTGCTCACTCAAGGTACGCCGGCAGAAATTCAAGCCAGCCCCGCAGTTCGTGCGGCCTACTTGGGAACGGAGCACTGACATGACATCCCCCATTCTCAAAGTACAACAATTGCATGCTGGTTACGGGAAAGCGCAAGTGCTGCACGGCATCAGTCTCGAAGCCGTGAAAGGCAGTGTGATCACAGTCATCGGCCCTAATGGCGCTGGTAAATCTACCTTCTTAAATAGCCTGATGGGCATTTTGCCGGCGCAGGGGGTGATTGAATTCAATGGCCAATCGATCAAGGAATTGACCTTAGAGGAACGCGTGATGCAAGGTATTTCATTGGTACCCGAAAAACGCGAACTCTTCAGCACCATGACAGTTGAAGACAACTTGGTGCTTGGCGGCTATCGACAAATGCGTTTGGGCAATGCTGAATGGCGCAAACGCATAGATGATGTCTACGATTTATTTCCACGCTTAAAGGAGCGCCGTCTTCAAGAAGCTGGCACCTTGTCCGGCGGTGAGCGTCAGATGTTGGCGGTGGGTCGATCCCTCATGTCGCGCCCTTCTTTGCTGATGTTGGACGAACCTAGCTTGGGTTTAGCCCCACTGATCGTCAAAGAAATTTTCAACATCATCGAAACGCTTCGCCAAACGGGTGTGTCAATCGTATTGGTTGAACAAAATGCACGCGCAGCATTGGCCGTGGCAGATCATGGCTGCGTGCTCGAAATGGGCGAAATCAGTTTGCAAGGCATAGCATCCGACTTAGCGCAAGACCCTCGCGTGATAGAAACCTATTTAGGTGCAGCCAAGAAATAAACCGATCTGGACAAGCATGCGAAGCAGTTTAAAAAATCCATCTTCTTCAGTTGAAAAAGTCGACACCCGCTTTTTAGAAACTTTGATTGGCTACAACGCTCGACGTGCTGCATTGGCCATCATTGGAGAATTTTTAGAAAAAATGGCGGTCTACGGACTCAAGCCTGTTGATTTTTCTGTCATGTCCGTCATCGTGCACAACCCTGGCGTGACATCGCGTCA
>CAIMWY010000196.1 GCA_903845315.1 uncultured Burkholderiales bacterium | reverse complement strand
GGGCGGTCAAACCGCCTTGAACCCTTCGCCCATCGAAAAGCACTATGTGGTGTTGGAAGGCTCACTCACCATCGTGAGCGAGCTTGATGGCGTGCAAACCCATCACGTTTTAAACCGCTTTGACTCCTGCCGTTTTGCACCTGGTGAGAGCCGCCAAATCATCAACCACACCCAAGACGTGGCGCGGATTTTGTTGGCCATGCCGTTTGAGCCACCCGCGGCTTGACAGCTTGTTGGCCTTGATCGATTTCAAAAATAAATGGAGCACACACACATGACACATTCACTCATCACCCGCCGCCAAAGCCTGCAACTCGCGGCCGCCGGCTTGTCGTCCCTGACCCTTGGCGCCCAGGCCCAAGTCGGCGACTGGCCCAAGGCCAAGTCCATCACCTTTGTCGTGCCTTTCACCCCGGGCAGTGGCACCGATGTGATTGCCCGTGCGGTGGCTGAGAAACTCGGCCCCATCTTGGGCGGGCAAATCGTCATAGACAACAAGACCGGCGCAGGCGGCACGGTGGGCGCGGCCTTGGTGGCCAAAGCACCAGCGGACGGCTACAGCGTGTTGATTCACAGTTCGGGCCATGTGGTCAACCCCGCGCTCTACACCAAGCTGCCCTATGACACCTTGCAAGACTTTGACGGCATCACCCCGTTGGCGAGCTTGCCCAATGTGATCGTGGTCTCGCCCAGCAAGGGCTACAAAGACGTGGCCGATTTGGTGGCCAAAGCCAAAGCGCAACCCGGGCAGCTCAACTACGCCTCAGCCGGCAACGGCTCGGCCACCCACATGAACGCCGAAAAATTCCGCGTGGCGGCTGGCATCCAAGCCCAGCACGTGCCTTACCGTGGCACGCCCGAGGCCTTGACCGAAACCGCATCGGGGCGCATCGACTGGTTCTTTGCCCCCTTGGTCTCGGCCTTGCCGTTGATTCAAAGTGGTCGCTTGCAGGCCCTGGCGGTCAGCACCGCGCAGCGCTCACCGCTGTTGCCCAATGTGCCGTCAATTTCCGAAGCTGGGTTTGCCGAAGCTGCCTACACCTTTTGGGTGGGGGCGTTCATCACCGCCAAAACACCTAAGGCCATCGTGGACCGTTTGCACGACGGCATCAGCAAGGTGTTGGCTCTGCCCGAGGTGCGCGAGCGGTTGACGCAACTGGGCGCCGCAGGCATGTTGATGCCACAAGCCGCATTTGAAAAATTCTTAGACACCGAAACCCGCGTGGCGGGCCAACTGGTCAAGGCCGCAGGCATCCGTTTGGAGTGATGCGGCGCGGTGCCGTCAAGGCGCAGCGAACTGCTCGGTGCCGACAATGCCAAGCTTGGTCAGTCCTTGGCGCTGGGCGCTGGCCAACACACCCGCCACCGCCTCGTACTTGGCCTTGCCTTGGGCTTTGATGTGCAGCTCGGGCTGCGGTTGCTGGGTGCTGGCTTCTTGCAGCAAGGCGTCGAGCGCGGCGCGATCGGCCAAGGGCTTGCCATTCCAGTTCACCACGCTGCGTGCATCCACCTCAATGCGCACGATGTTGGGTTTTTTCAGCGGCGGTGGGCTGCCCACCGGCATGTCCAGGTTGACCGAATGCAACTGGATCGGGATGGTGATGATCAACATGATCAAGAGCACCAGCATCACGTCGATCAGCGGCGTGGTGTTGATGTCCATCATCACCTCGGGTTCGGGCTCGGTGTGCAACGAGGGCAGTGGG
>CAIMWY010000195.1 GCA_903845315.1 uncultured Burkholderiales bacterium | reverse complement strand
TTTGTCTGCACCCACTGAAAACGCGTGGTCCAAAAAAGCTTTGAATTTGATCTCGGCATTGCACAAAATGTCGGGGTTGGGTGTGCGTCCGCCTTGGTACTCACGCAAGAATTCGGCGAAGACGCGGTCTTTGTATTCGGCCGCGAAGTTGACGTGTTCGATCTCAATGCCCAGCACATCGGCCACGGCGGCGGCGTCCACGAAGTCGACGTTGGATGAACAGTAAGCGCTGTCATCGTCGTCTTCCCAGTTTTTCATAAAGATGCCCACCACCTCGTGGCCTTGTTGCTTGAGCAAATAGGCACTGACCGCAGAGTCGACACCGCCACTCAAGCCCACTACGACACGTTGTTTGCGAGTCATGGTTGTGGCAACTTCACCGTGTCGGTGACGCTGGGGTCGGTGTAGACCAGACCCAATGGAAAGCGCTGGCCTAGCGCGTGGTCTTCAATGCAACGTAGCACCAAAGGGCTGCGCAGGCGGTGGTTGTTGGCGCGCACTTCGTCGGGGGTCATCCATAGGGTGCGTTCGATGCCGTGGTCGAGCTGGGCGCCAGGCACTTGTGGGCCGAGCACGCCGCAAAAAGCAAAGCGCAAATAGGTCACGTCCTCTGCGTCATGTCCTTGGCGCGCTGGGCGGTGAAAGCGTGACATATAGATACCGACCAAGTCAGTGGGGGTGAAGCGGTGGGTGGTTTCTTCAAAGGCCTCGCGGGCACAACCGAGGTCGGGTGCTTCGCCAGGGTCTAGGTGACCTGCGGGGTTGTTTAAGCGCAGACCTTCTGGTGTGTGCTCTTCAATCAAGAGGTAGCGGCCGTCGCGCTCAATGATGGCTGCGACGGTGACGCTTGGCTTCCAACGTGTGTTCATCCGCCCATTATCTTTCCTGCGAATCAGGTGGATTTGTCGCGGTTTCTGGTGTAACCTTTCAAGGCCGCGACAACACGATCCGTCGCACTAGGAGTAGCTCATGCTGATAGGTGTGCCCGCCGAAACAATGGCCGGTGAGACCCGTGTGGCGATCACGCCAGAAACGGCTAAAAAAATCATGGCCCTCGGCCACACTGTTCGAGTCCAGTCGGGCGCAGGTGTCGCCGCCAGCGTGACCGATGCGGCTTATGTTGCGGTGGGGGTCGAGTCAGTCGATGCCGCCTCGGCTTGGTCTTGTGACTTGGTGCTCAAAGTGCGGGGTCCAACGCAAGCGGAGGCAGGGCTGATCAAGTCGGGCAGTACCGTGGTTGGCATGCTCGAGCCCTTTAATGCCGAAGGCTTACAACGCTTGGCCACAGCTGGCGCCACCGGGTTTTCGCTAGAGGCTGCGCCGCGAACCACCCGAGCGCAGAGCATGGATGTGCTGTCTTCTCAGGCCAACATTGCAGGCTACAAAGCCGTCATGTTGGCGGCAGACAAATACCAACGGTTTTTCCCGATGTTGATGACAGCCGCAGGAACGGTCAAAGCGGCGCGGGTGGTTATTCTGGGTGTTGGGGTGGCGGGCTTGCAGGCCATTGCCACTGCCAAACGCTTGGGCGCCGTGATTGATGCGACCGATGTGCGCCCCAGTGTGAAAGAGCAGGTGGAGTCGCTGGGGGCCAAGTTCATCGACGTGCCCTTTGAAACCCAAGACGAAAAAGATGCCGCTGAAGGTGTGGGCGGTTATGCGCGCCCCATGCCGGCAAGCTGGCTGGAACGCCAAAAGGTGGAGGTGGCCAAGCGTGTGGCACAAGCTGATGTAGTGATCACCACCGCGCTGATCCCTGGCCGTGCCGCACCGGTGTTGGTGACCGAAGACATGGTCAAGGCCATGAAGCCTGGCTCGGTAATCATTGACATTGCAGCTGGCAAGGGCGCCAATGGCTCAGATGGCAATTGCCCCTTGACCGAAGCCGGCAAGACCGTGATCAAGCACGGCGTGACTTTGGTGGGTGAAACCAATTTGCCAGCCATGGTGGCGGCAGACTCGAGCGCACTCTATGCCCGCAATGTGCTCGACTTCTTGAAGCTGATCATCAACAAAGAAGGCCTGTTGCATATCGACATGGAAGACGACATCGTGGCCGCCTGTTTGATGACCCGCGATGGCGCGGTGGTCAAAAAATGAATGTGAGGATTTAAAAATGGACGCTGTTTCCCCAACCCTCATCAACCTCATCATCTTTGTGTTGGCCATCTATGTGGGCTACCACGTGGTGTGGACCGTCACCCCCGCTTTGCATACGCCGCTCATGGCGGTGACCAATGCCATATCGGCCATCGTGATCGTGGGTGCTATGTTGGCTGCTGCCATGACCGAAACCACCCTCGGCAAAACCATGGGCGTGTTGGCGGTGGCCTTGGCCGCAGTCAATGTGTTTGGCGGCTTCATGGTGACGCGCCGCATGTTGGAAATGTTCAGGAAAAAAGAAAAGAAGACGCCTGCAGCTGAAGGAGGCCCCCAATGAATGACGCTGCATCCAGTATGAGTTTTGTCAGCATGAATTTGGTCACCCTGCTGTACTTGGTGGCCAGTGTGTGCTTTATTCAGGCGCTTAAAGGCCTGAGCCATCCCACCACGTCAATCCGTGGCAATGTGTTTGGCATGATCGGCATGACGATTGCCGCGCTGACCACGGCCGCTTTGATCATCAAATTATCAGGCTCACCCCTGGGCATGGCTTGGGTCCTGCTTGGCCTTGTTGTGGGTGGCAGCGCTGGCACGGTGATGGCGCAACGCGTGGAGATGACCAAGATGCCTGAATTGGTGGCCTTCATGCACAGCATGATTGGCTTGGCGGCTGTGTTCATCGCCATTGCTGCGGTGGTGGAGCCTGCGGCCTTTGGCATCGTGGCGCAAGGTATGGGTACCGTGGATATTCCCAAAGGCAACCGCCTAGAGCTGTTCTTGGGCGCGGCCATAGGTGCGATCACCTTCAGCGGCTCGGTCATCGCCTTTGGCAAGTTGTCTGGCAAATACAAATTTCGATTGTTCCAGGGTGCTTCAGTGGTGTTTGACGGGCAGCATATGCTCAACTTGGTGATCGGTTTGGCCACCTTGGGGCTGGGCATTTTCTTCATGGTCACAGGTGATTGGGACGCATTTCTCGTCATGTTGGCCTTGTCCTTTGTGCTGGGCGTATTGATCATCATCCCGATCGGTGGGGCAGACATGCCCGTGGTGGTGTCCATGCTCAATAGCTATTCAGGCTGGGCGGCTGCAGGCATTGGGTTCTCATTGAACAACAGCATGTTGATCATTGCGGGTTCTTTGGTGGGTAGCTCGGGCGCGATATTGAGCTACATCATGTGCAAGGCCATGAACCGCTCGTTCTTCAATGTGATCTTGGGTGGCTTTGGCGGTGAGGCTGGTAGTGCGGCGGCTGGCAGCACCGAGCAGCGCCCTGTCAAAAGTGGCAGTGCTGATGACGCGGCCTACATCTTGGCCAATGCCGAGACGGTGGTGATCGTGCCGGGCTATGGCCTAGCCGTGGCCCGGGCCCAGCATGCGGTGAACGAATTGGCCGAGAAGTTGATGCACAAAGGCATCCGTGTGAAGTATGCAATTCACCCTGTCGCTGGACGTATGCCAGGCCACATGAACGTGTTGCTGGCAGAGGCCGAGGTGCCTTACGACCAAGTGTTTGAAATGGAAGACATCAATGGCGAGTTTGGCCAAGTGGATGTGGCCATCATCTTGGGCGCCAATGATGTGGTCAACCCGGCGGCTTTGCAAAAAGGCAGCTCGATTTATGGCATGCCGATTTTGGAGGCCTACAAGGCCAAGACCATCATCGTCAACAAACGCTCTATGGCGGCGGGCTACGCCGGTTTGGACAACGAATTGTTCTACATGGACAAAACCATGATGGTGTTTGGCGATGCCAAGAAGGTTGTAGAAGACATGGTCAAGGCGGTGGAGTCAGCGTGAGCGAAAGACCTTGGTTGCATGCCTACCCTGAAGGCGTGCCAGCAGTTGTAGATACCCGCGCATATGCCTCGCTGGTGGAGCTGATGCAAGACAGCTTCCAGCGATATTCAGATCGCACGGCATTTAGCTTCATGGGTCGTGACATGAGCTATGCAGAGCTGGACCGTTTGAGCCAAGTGTTTGCTGCCTATTTACAAAGCTTGGGCTTGCTGGCGGGAGACCGTGTGGCTATCATGCTGCCCAATGTCTTGCAGTACCCCGTCGCTGTTGCCGCGATCTTGCGCGCAGGTTATGTGGTGGTCAACATCAACCCCTTGTATACCGCGCGGGAGTTGCAGGGGCAACTCAAAGATTCGGACGCCAAAGTCATTGTGATTTTGGAAAATTTTGCGGCCACTTTGCAAAGCTGCTTAACCCAAACGCCGATTCAGCATGTGGTGTTGTGTGCCATGGGGGACCGATTGGGTTTGATCAAAGGGTTCGTGGTCAACCATGTGGTGCGCCGGGTCAAAAAACTCGTGCCCAGCTTCAGTTTGCCCAAGGCGGTTCGCTTCAACGATGCCTTGGCCAAAGGCGAAACTTGTTCTTTGATTTTGCCGTCCATGGATGGCGAAGACCTGGCCGTGTTGCAGTACACGGGCGGGACGACGGGCGTCTCCAAGGGCGCAGAGCTGTTGCACCGCAATTTGGTGGCCAATGTGCTGCAGTCCGAAGCTTGGAATGCGCCGGCTTTAAAGCGTGTGCCTGAGCAAGAGCAACTCACCTTTGTATGTGCTTTGCCGCTCTATCACATCTTTGCTTTCACCATCAACATGATGCTGACCTTGCGCATGGGTGGACGATCGATTTTGATTCCCAACCCGCGTGATTTACCGGCCGTGCTGGCTGAGTTGTCCAAGCACCGCTTTCACATGTTCCCTGCCGTCAACACCTTGTTCAATGCGCTGGCGCACCACCCGGATTTTGGCAAGGTGGATTGGTCGCATTTGGTGGTGTCGTTGGGCGGTGGCACGGCGGTGCAGGGTGCGGTGGCCAAGTTGTGGCTTGAAAAAACAGGCTGCCCCATTTGCGAAGGGTATGGCTTGTCAGAAACCAGTCCCTCCGCCAGTTGCAACCCTGTGACCAGCCAGGCATACACCGGCAGCATTGGGGTGCCGATCCCCAACACCGAGATGAAGATCATCGACGACGATGGTCATGAGGTGCCGCCCGGACAGCCCGGTGAAATCGCCATTCGTGGTCCGCAGGTGATGGCGGGGTATTGGCAACGACCTGACGAGACAGCGCGAGTCATGACGGCCGATGGGTTTTTTAAGTCGGGTGATATTGGCGTGATGGACGAGCAAGGTTTCTTTCGTATCGTGGACCGCAAGAAAGACATGATTTTGGTCAGTGGGTTCAACGTCTATCCCAATGAAGTGGAAGAGGTGGTGGCGAGCCTTCGCGGTGTGTTGGAGTGCGCGGTGATTGGTGTGCCTGATGAACGCACAGGCGAAGCCGTCAAACTGGTGGTCGTCAAAAGCGATCCTGACCTGACCGAGGTCATGGTGCGCGATCACTGCAAGCTAAATCTCACCAATTACAAACACCCGCGTCTGGTCGAGTTTCGCACCGAGCTACCCAAGACCCCCGTGGGCAAGGTGTTGCGCCGCGAATTGCGCGACCACCCATGAGCCGTTTGGCCTTGGTCAGCGCCATGCACGAGGAGCTGGCAGCGGTTTTGGCACGCATGCCAGACGAGCAAAAAACAGTGGTGGCTGGTCGTGAATTTTGGGTAGGTCATTGGCATGGCCATGAGGTGGTGGCCGTGCTCTCTCGCATTGGCAAAGTGGCTGCAGCCACCACCACCACTGTCTTGATTGAGCGTTTTGGGGTCAACCGCATCGTATTCACCGGCGTGGCCGGCGGTTTGGCTACCCAAGTGAAGGTGGGAGATGTGGTGGTGGCCCAAGAGTTTGTGCAGCACGACATGGATGCCTCGCCCTTGTTTCCTCGGCATGAAGTCCCCTTGACTGGCATGACCCGTTTTGCCGCAGATGTTCAATTGCGCGATGCGTTGTTAGCGGTCGCGCCTTTGGCGCTTCGAGATTTGGTGCAAAGCATGCCACAGAATCAATGGCTAGATATTGCGTTTGACCAAGCGCATGTGCACCAAGGCTTGGTCGTCAGCGGAGACCGTTTCGTGTCACAGAGCGCGCACAGCGCCGAGTTGCAACAACGTTTGCCAGACGCCTTGGCTGTCGAGATGGAGTGCGCTGCTATGGCCCAGGTGTGCCACGACTACAGCGTGCCCATGTCTGCGGTGCGCATCATCTCTGACCGTGCCGACGATGCCGCGCATGTGGACTTTCCTAAATTCATTCGCAGCATCGCCAGCAAGTACAGTGCGGCGGTCCTAGACCGACTGCTCAGTGGCTTGCCAGTTTGAGATTTTATTTCAGCCAACCGCGCTTGCGAAAGTACCACATCGGCACCACGGCGCTGCAGATCATCAGCGCCAGGGCAAATGGATAGCCCCAAGCCTGGCTAAGCTCGGGCATGTACTGAAAGTTCATGCCGTAGATGCTGGCAATCAAGGTGGGTGGTAGCAGAGCCACACTCGCCACCGAGAAAATCTTGATGATCGTGTTTTGGTTGATGTTGATGAAACCTACGGTGGCATCCATCAAGAAGTTGATCTTGTCGAACAAGAACGCGGTGTG
>CAIMWY010000194.1 GCA_903845315.1 uncultured Burkholderiales bacterium | reverse complement strand
CGATCAATGAAAAAATAATTGCCTGCTTCGTCACACCGAAACCGATCGCCAGTGTGAAACCATCCGTTTCGCCATGCGGCGGCAGTGGACTCTGGCGCATTCAAGTAGCCATGACTCACCGCCCAAGGGCTGTCGCTGCGCAACATCAATTCACCTGCGACACCGCAAGGCGTCTCGCAATCGTTCTCGTCGACAATCCTCAACTCCACCCCCGTGCGGGCGCGTCCGCAGCTCGCAGCTATTGGTGGGTTCCTGCCCGAGACGATGGGCGATGCAACCTCGGTCATACTGAATACGGTGTACACGTCGCAACCAAAACGCTCTGAGAAGACTGCCGAGCTTTCGACCAATGGCAAGATGATGACGGCGCGAAGCTTGTGATCGCGTTCATCCGATTGGGGCTGGCAATTCAAAAGCAACTGTGCCATCGACCCCATGAGCGTGCAGCAGGTCGCTCCACTTTCTCGCACAAGCGACCAAAAATTCGAAGTGCTGAAAGAACCCACCATCGCCACCGAGCCGCCGCGACGAAGCATGTCCATGACGACTGCAGCACCAGATACATGAAACAAAGGAAGGTTCACTAAATAACGATCATTCGAGTCCAAAAAATCAAACGCAGGCTCGCCTGCCTTGGCCTTCAAATAAGAGCACAACACTCCTTTGGAAACGCCAGTTGTACCCGACGTGTAGATGACTTGCTGCAAATCCCATGGCATCAAAGCCCGGTGTGGCGCCACCGGCTGATCACCGTGTTGATCCATGGTTTCACCCAGGTGGAGTCTCAGGCCTGCAACCTGTTTGGCGTGACCCCCCATAGCAACAACATCGCTCAAAGATCCATGTTGCAACCCTTCTAGGAGTTCGATCAATGAGAACTGCGCCAACATGAGACGAGCCCCCGAATTTTCGATCATGTGCTCGAGCACACGGCCACGATGCTCTGGATTGATTGGCACAAACACCGCGCCAATGTAGTTGATTGCAAACCACAACCGCAATGCATCGGCCCCATTGGGCATCCAAAGCAAAACTTTATCGTCTTGACAGACCCCCAGCTTTTGCAATGCTGCAGCTGCCCGCCTCGTTTGAATGCGCATGTCCGAATAAGTCCAAGAGGCGCAGTTGGCAAAGCTGACGAAACATCGATCAGGCGTCTCCTTTGCACGGCGATCAAGCACATCTCGAAGCACACAGGAATCTGGCTCAGGCATGCGCGGATCTGAATGATTCATCACACCCCCCAAGCATGCTGAGTCTTCACGGCTAAACGCATCAATGAGGCTTCACATCCAACGAAGCTTCAGCGATGAAGAAGCGAAAATCACTTTGAAGTTCGCGCATCCGGAATTTTCAGTGCAGCCTCCAGCAAGGTCCGCGGTGCAAGAAGATCTTGGGCATTCGCGGGCTCCACCTTGATGGCCTCGGCTTCCACAGCAATCCGTGCTTGCTGCGCCACTTGGGCAACGAGTCCAGTCTTGCTAGTGAAAGACAGAGGTGAGTCTGCGGACAGCAAGTTCTGAATGGTCGTTGGCGGTTGGGCCTTCAACAACTGCTCGGCGACAGCCCGATCTACGCCATTGGCCTTGCCGATAGCGGTATAAACCACCTCTGCATCAGCCCCACCTTTGGCGATGGCAGCGCGCATTTCAACGTTGGCCTGGTTCAATGTGGCAACAAAGCGCGCTGCGGCATCTGGGTTAGATGCGAGGAACTCTTTGGTCATGGTCCAAATAGAACTCGAGGGGAATCCGACATCTACCGCTCGCTGCACCAACTTTGCACCCGAGGCCTCCATTCGCGCACCCCAAACATCCCAAACGTAATACCCGTCGATCTGGTCACGTTGATATGCCGGCACTGCCACTGGGGGTGCTAACACAACCATGTTCACGTCTGACGGCTTCATCCCCGCTTTTTGCAAGGACCACCGCAGCGCATAGTCTGCTTGAGAATTCTTGGCGATGCCAATATTCTTACCCTTCCAAGTCTTGGGATCTGCGGTCATTCCAGATTTCGGGTTTGCATACAGGCCGAGCTTGGTCGTACTGGCATCGGCATACACAACGCGAAGATTGATGCCGATCGAGTTGGCAACAATCATTGCCGACGGCGCCATTGTGGCCGTCTGAATCTCACCACTGCCCAAAAACGACAGCAAGGCTGCACCATTGGCGCCTTCGACCATGTCGATTTTGACGCCAAAATGGCGCCAAAGATCCACATGCTGCGCATAAGCAAAGTCCCAAGAAGCGCCCGGCCCCCAAGCAACCTTGACCACTTGCAACTTGGCTGGTGGGTCGGCCGCAACAGCGACCGTAGAGAATGAAAAGCCAAGCATGCTCGCAGCAGCAATTGTCTTTACAACTGAATAACACTTTTCTAAAAATATCATTGCGGTCTCCTTTGAAGTAACTATTTGAATCAGCACGGTTAACCAGGTACGAGTCGCTCAAGTTGATCAATCAACTCGTGTTTCAACTCAGTGAACTCAGGACGAAGCACGGTATCTCGGTAATCACCGCCACCTCGAAAAGGCACCTCGACATGTCGGGCGATCCGCCCGGGCGAGGCTGACATGAGGAAAACGTGGTCCGAAATCAGCAGAGCCTCCTCCACATCATGGGTGATGAACAAGACGGTTCGCAGCCCCTCAGACTTCACGACCCGTTTGAGCAGCTGCTGCATGGAAAGCCTTGTTTGGGCATCCAGCGCAGCAAAAGGCTCATCCATCAACAGCACAGAACTCTGCGCTATCAACAATCGCGCCAACGCAGCGCGCGACTGCATGCCACCTGACATCTGGTGCGGGTAAAGCTTGCCCGCGTCGCGAAGTCCAACGCTGTCCAGATAATGATCGACCGCTTCTGCACGCTCTTTCACAGACAGCTGCTTACCAGGCAATTGAGCATGACGAACTGGAAATTCAACATTCTCAACGGCAGTCAACCAAGGCAACAGTGTGGGCCGCTGAAACATGAAGCCCCGGTCTGGCCCTGGCCCTGTGACTTGTTTTCCGTCGACAAGCACCTTGCCTTGCGAGGGCGATGTGAAACCCGCAACCATGTTCAAAATAGTCGTCTTCCCGCATCCTGTGGGCCCGATCACTGTGACAGTTTCACCTGTTGCAACTGACAATGAAACCTGATCGAGTGCCAACCTGCTCTGGACACCCGAGCCAAATTTTTTGGTTGCGCCGTCGAGTTTGATCTTGGGCATGGCCAGTTCTGCGGTATCACTCATCGCCCTACCCAGTGCAGCATGCGCCGCTCAATGTTCAAGAAAATCATGTCGATGGTCACGCCCACTAAGCCGATCAGTGCAACACCCACGTAGACTTTGTTGATCGCATAAACCTGCGACGCGCTTTGAATAAGATAGCCAAGACCCACCTGTGCCGCAATCAACTCTGACGCAACAACCACGGCCCAACTCAGCGCCATGGCCGTACGCAAGCTCACAAATATCTCCGGAAGTGCCGAGGGCAGCACGACACGAATCAGGGTTGACCAAGTCGAGAGGCGGTAGTTGCGACTGAGCCGGAGATAATCGGCCGGTACTGACCTGACGCCGCTGACGGAGCCAAGCAAAACATACAAAAACGCCGTCATGAAAATGACAAACACCTTTGCGAACTCACCAATACCAAACCAGATCACAACGATAGGGATAAAGGCCAATGCGGGTATAGGTCGCAAGAACCCAAAGATCGGCAGCAAGAATGCACCCAAACGCTGGTTGTAACCCAGCACGATGCCCAGCGGCACACCAATGCAGGCGGCAATGGCAAACCCACCGGCTGTGCGAAACAGGCTGGCGCGCACATGGTCTAGGAGGCCATGTCCGCCGTAGCCACTGCGCGCCAATTCACTTGCCGCTTGCGCTATGCCAGAAGGAGTTCCCAGGTATTGCGGCCGAACACCCGGCACTATGCCCATGGGTATGAGGTACTCCCATGCTAGAAGAACCAGTGCAACAACAGACAAAGGAGGCAAGACCCGCCACCAAAGTCGATGCTCGAAGTGGGTAGAAACAGGCTGTACTTGCAAGGTCTGACTTGTCATGTGGCGCTAAGCCGAAAACATGCGGCGCCCAAACCTAAGCAGTAGCCACCTAACACCTTGTCCATTTCGAAAGTCTCCTAGGGGAATTTTTTTACTTCAGGAATGCTGTCTAATATCCTAATATTCCAATATACCATATATAGGATGTTTAGTACAATCAGCCCACCTCTCGTCATGGAAGAATAATTCTTTCAAAAAACCACCAACCGTTCATTGCAAAGGAAAAATATGCCACTACTGAGCACCGAAGATTTGGCGAAATACCACAGCGACGGGATCATCGTCCCAAGCTCCGGTCTTAGCTCTGAGACCGTTGCCATGCTGCGCGTGAAACTGGAAAGCTTCCTCACCGAACAAGGAATTACCGACGCTGACTATGTGCCTGACATCATTGATCGAGACCCAAGTTGGCTGGAGATCGGAACGATGCCAGAGATACTGAACGCCGTTGCACAAATCATCGGAGAAGACATCATTATCTGGGGGTCTGCCTTGTTCTGTAAGGCCGGCAAGGGAGGCAAAGCCACACCGTGGCATCAGGACGGTCACTATTGGCCCATTCGCCCCCTCAAAACTGTCACGGTATGGATTGCGATAGACAACGTCAATGCTGAGAACAGTTGTCTGCGAGTGATCCCTGGATCGCACCGCGACCAGATCAGTTATTCGCATGACGTAGACAACAGCGACGCCATCATCCTCAACCAAGTTCTCAAACCTGAGCACCTGCAAAGCGCCCCACCCATGGACATTGAACTGCCACCTGGCAGGTTTTCCATACATGACGTTTACCTGATCCACGGAGCGAATCCCAACAATTCAGGCAAACGGCGTGCCGGTATGGTTTTTCGTTACATGCCTGCAAGCTCGTACTACGACAGAGAGCTAGCAGCCCGCCAAGTCGCAGAGCTGGGCGTCCTTGATATATCCCGCAGAAAGCTTCATCTGGTGCGAGGCAT
>CAIMWY010000193.1 GCA_903845315.1 uncultured Burkholderiales bacterium | reverse complement strand
GCACTGACCGCGAAAGCATTGGCCGCGAGAAAGCCGGCATCATGCGCACCGGTTGCCCCGTGATCGTGAGTGATCCGGTTCCACCTCAGAGCGTGTTGGACCACGCTTTGGAAATTGGGGCAGATGTTTGGACCTTGGGCCGTGACTTCAACTTCACAGGTGACAAGCAGCAATGGGGTTGGGCCGGGCGAGGGCGGCGCTACAGCGGCTTGGCTTATCCGGCTTTGCGCGGGGCCAACCAGTTGGTCAACGCCAGTGGTGTGCTGGCCGCGTTAGAAGCTTTGCGCAGCCGCATTCCGGTGACGGCGCAAGCGGTGCGCAATGGCTTGGCCATGGTGGAGTTGCCAGGTCGCTTTCAGATCGTGCCGGGTCAGCCTGCCCTGGTGCTCGATGTGGCCCACAACCCGCATGCGGTGGCGGCTTTGACCGAGAACCTGGACGCGATGGGCTTTTACCCGACCACCCATGCCGTGTTTGGTGCCATGGCCGACAAAGACCTGGCGACCATGATGGCCCGTGTGGGGCCTTTGGTGGATCGCTGGTATTTCTGTGATTTGCCTACCCCCCGTGCTGCCAGCGCTGAGCAACTGCAGCTGCAGTTGCAAGCCAGTCATCAAAGGACTGGCGTGAAAGCAGGCACTTACACAGACCCACAGTCCGCGCTGCAAGCCGCAGTGGCAGCAGCAGACCCCGCTGATAGAATTGTGGTCTTCGGATCGTTCTTCACGGTCGGCGGGGTTTTAAAGAACGGAACTCCCCGTTTAGATGCCCCACATTTGAGTTCTTGAGACCCCTCCATGGCATTTTTTAAGTTTCGATTGCCCAGCCAAACAGAAGGCGACGCCCAGGGTAATTTCAGCAATTCACCGGCACAAAGCGTGGAGGCTTTGCGGCGACGTGCGCGTCATCGTTTGATTGGCGCTTCGGTCCTGGTGTTGGTGGCGGTGGTTGGTTTTCCCTTGTTGTTTGATACGCAGCCGCGTCCTGTATCCGTTGACATTGCCGTGGTGATTCCTGACCGAGCCAACACCAAACCACTGACCGCTAATCCCTCAGCAGCCAAACAGAGGCCGTTGGCAACAGGCTTAGGTCTAGACCCCAAAGAAGAGGTGGTGGCTGCACCCAAGTCAGACGTCAAACCTCAAGCGGTGGTTGCGGCTGTCAAGCCAGAAGCAAAACCCGACGCTAAGCTGACCGAGGTCAAGCCAGAAGCTAAGGCAGACACCAAGACTGAGACGAAAACAGAAACCAAAACGGAGGTCTCAGCGGCCAAGCCAGTTGCCTCTGACAGCAAGGACACACTCCCCAGATTTGTGGTTCAAGTAGGCGCCTTCTCTGACGAAGCCAAAGCACACGATGTTCGACTGAAGTTGGAGAAGGCTGGTTTTAAAACCTATACCCATGTGGCCGAAACCAAAGAGGGCAAGCGAACGCGTGTGCGCGTGGGGCCTTTTGGCAGTCGCGACGAGGCTGACAAAGTGGCGCAAAAGATCAAGCAGCTGCAATTGCAGCCTGCGGTCTTGAGCCTGTGATGCCACCATGCTGACGGTTTCGGCGGTCGACTGGATTTTTCTGACCGTCCTAGGGCTGTCTGCCTTGCTGGGTGTGTGGCGTGGGTTGGTGCAAGAGGTCTTGTCCTTAGCGGGTTGGGTGGCTGCTTTCTTTGTGGCCCCTGCCTATGCCCCAGCAACGGCAGCGTGGTTGCCCATGTCTGGCAGCACTGACATGTTGCGCTATGCAGCCGGCTTTGTGCTGGTGTTTGTCGCTGTTTTAATTGCCACGTTGTTGGTCAGCTCGATGGTTAAAAAATTGGTGTCTGCTGTGGGCCTAGGCCCCTTAGACCGGCTCCTGGGCAGCGGTTTTGGGTTGTTGCGTGGCTTGGTGCTGTTGTTGGCTGTGACGGTGGTGGTGTCCATGACGCCATTGCGTGACAACGAATCTTGGCAAAGCGCCCAAGGCACACCTTGGCTGCAACAGACATTGAATGCGTTGAAGCCGGTGTTGCCGGTGGATTTCAGAAAGTTTTTACCCTGACTGGGCTTGGAATATGTGTGGAATCGTCGGCGTTGTCAGCAACGCACCTGTCAATCAGCTGATTTATGACGCTTTGCTGCTTTTGCAGCACCGCGGTCAAGACGCGGCTGGCATCGTGACTCAGCTGGACCGTAAATTTTTCATGCACAAAGCCAAAGGCATGGTGCGCGATGTGTTTCGCACCCGCAACATGCGCGCCTTGCCTGGCAACAACGGCTTGGGCCAAGTGCGTTACCCCACCGCGGGCAATGCCTACAGCGAAGAAGAAGCGCAACCGTTTTATGTGAACGCACCGTTTGGCTTGGTCCTGGTACACAACGGCAACTTGACCAATGCGCACGCTCTGAAGGCGGAGTTGTTTTCTGAAGACCACCGCCACATCAACACCGAGAGCGACTCTGAAGTGTTGCTCAACGTGCTGGCGCATGAGTTAGAAAAAACCACGCGTGGTTTACCCTTGACCCCCAGCGATGTGTTTGAAGCTGTGCGAAGAGCACATCGACGCATCAAGGGCTCGTATGCGGTGATCGCGCTGATCTCTGGTCATGGCGTGCTGGCTTTTCGTGATCCATTTGGCATTCGCCCCTTGTGCGTTGGGCGCGGCAAAGACGGCACGGTCATGGTGGCCAGTGAGTCGGTGGCATTGGAGGGCACGGGTCATCAGCTAGAGCGCGACTTGGCACCGGGTGAGGCGATCTTCATCACCGACGATGGGCAAACTCACTTTCAGCAATGTGCTGACGCACCACAACTCAAGCCCTGTATTTTTGAGTATGTGTATTTGGCCAGACCCGACTCCACCTTGGACGGTATTTCGGTCTATCAGGCACGTTTGAACTTAGGCGAAACCTTGGCCAAACGCGTGGTGTCTACTGTTCCCCCCAGTGATATTGATGTGATCATTCCCATTCCAGAGTCAAGCCGCCCCAGCGCCACCCAACTGGCGCATTTGCTGGGTGTGCCGTACCGCGAAGGGTTTGTGAAAAACCGCTACGTGGGCCGCACCTTCATCATGCCGGGGCAGGGGGTGCGCAAGAAATCGGTGCGCCAAAAACTCAATGTGATTGCCAGCGAATTCAAAGGCCGCAATGTGTTGCTGGTGGACGACTCGATCGTGCGTGGCACCACCAGTCGTGAGATTGTTCAAATGGCGCGTGACGCTGGTGCACGCAAGGTCTACATGGCCAGTGCTGCCCCACCGGTTCGATTTCCTAATGTGTATGGCATCGACATGCCCACGCCAGAAGAACTGGTGGCGCACAACCGCACCATTGATGAAGTGCGGGAGTTGATTGGATGCGACGCCCTGATTTACCAAGACGTGGAGGCGATGAAGCAAGCCGTGCTCGGTGCCGCGACCCCTGGTGCACCCAAGCTCGATGGTTTTGATGCCTCGTGCTTTGATGGTGTGTATGTGACCGGCGACATTTCATCGCAAGACATCGCGCGTTTGAACGAAAAACGCGTGGGCCAAGAAGAAGACGCTGAAGACAATTCACGCCTGGCTTTGCCCAACCCCTCGGAGTGACCTTATGAGCCAACACCCATTACCCGACAACTTGCACATTGACACTCTGGCCGTTCGCGCAGCAGTCGACCGCAGCCAGTATGGCGAAAACTCCGAAGCGCTGTACCTCACCAGCGGCTATGTGCAGCCTTCGGCCGAAGCCTCGGCACGCCGCTTTGCGGGCGAAGAAGACGGCTATACCTATGGCCGTTCAGGCAACCCCACAGTCAGCAGTTTTGAAATACGCTTGGCCGCACTCGAAGGCAGCGAGGCGGCGTTGGCCACCTCGTCGGGCATGTCATCGGTGATGTTGATGTTGTTTAGCTTGCTCAAGGCGGGCGACCATGTGTTGTATTCGCAGTCGATGTTTGGCTCCACCATCAAACTCATTGGATCTGAGTTTGCGCGCTTTGGCGTGGAGTCCACCATGGTGTCGCAAACCGATTTGGCGGCTTGGGAAAAAGCCATTCGCCCCAATACAAAAATCTTGTTTGCCGAAACACCGACCAACCCCTTAACCGACGTGTGCGACATCGCTGCTTTGGCAGACTTGGCCCACAACGCGGGCGCTTTGTTGGCTGTAGACAACTGCTTTGCCACGCCCATCTTGCAACGCCCCATGGGCATGGGGGCCGACATCGTGATGCACTCTGGTACCAAGTACCTCGATGGCCAAGGGCGCGTCATGGCAGGTGCTTTGTGCGCCAGTGAAAAATTGGTGATTGAAAAGTTTCTGCCCGTCATGAAAAACGGCGGCATGGTGCTGTCGCCTTTCAACGCTTGGGTGGTACTCAAAGGCCTGGAGACGCTCGACATCCGCATGCGTGCACAAAGCGCGCGTGCCCACGAGTTGGCGCTGTGGTTAGAGCAGCACCCGCATGTGTCGCGTGTTTACTACCCCGGGCTGGCCAGTCATCCGCAACACGACTTGGCCATGAAGCAAATGTCGGGCTTGGGCGGCGCTGTGCTGTCGTTCGATGTCAAAGCCCCTGACCCCCAATCAGCTCGCACCCAGGCGTTTCATGTGCTCGACAGTTTGCGCGTGCTCTCGCTATGTACCAACTTGGGCGATACCAAAACGTTGTTAACGCACCCAGCCAGCACGTCGCACGGTAAGCTCTCTGAAGACCAGCGCAAAGCCGCAGGCATCGGTCAAGGGCTGATCCGTGTGGCGGTGGGACTGGAGCACTTGGACGACCTCAAGGGCGACTTGTTGCGTGGCCTCGATACCCTTTGATTTCAAGCAACGCATGACCAAAATTCGTACCCGATTTGCCCCGTCGCCCACGGGCTTTATTCACCTGGGCAATATCCGTTCAGCCCTTTACCCCTGGGCGTTTGCACGCGCCACAGGGGGTGACTTTATTTTGCGCATTGAAGACACGGATCTCGAGCGATCCAACCAAGCTTCGGTGGATGTGATCATCGAAGGCATGGCTTGGTTGGGACTCGACCACGACGAAGGCCCGTTCTATCAAATGCAGCGCATGGACCGCTACAAAGAAGTGCTGGCACAGTTGCAGGCAGCCGGACAGGTCTACCCCTGCTACATGAGCGTGGCTGAGTTGGATGCCTTGCGAGAGCACCAGATGGCCCACAAAGAAAAGCCGCGCTATGACGGCACTTGGCGACCTAAATCTGGCAAAACCTTGCCCCCCGTCCCCGCTGGCGTGCTGCCTGTGCTGCGCTTTAAAAATCCGCAGGGCGGTGTGGTGGCGTGGGACGACCAGGTCAAAGGCCGCATTGAAATAAGCAACGACGAGTTGGACGACTTGGTGATTGCACGCCCTGACGGCACGCCCACCTACAATTTTTGCGTGGTGGTGGATGACATCGACATGGCCATCACCCACGTGATTCGGGGCGATGACCATGTCAACAACACACCCCGGCAAATCAACATCTTCAAAGCCCTGGGCAAAGAGCCCCCTGTGTATGCGCACTTGCCTACCGTGCTCAATGAACAGGGTGAGAAGATGAGTAAACGCAGTGGCGCCAAAGCAGTCACCCAATACCGTGACGAAGGCTATTTGCCTGACGCTATGGTCAATTACTTGGCTCGCTTAGGTTGGAGTCATGGGGACGATGAGATTTTCAGTCGCGCTCAGTTCTTGGAATGGTTCAACCTAGATCACTTGGGGCGCAGCGCTGCCCAGTTTGACGAGGCCAAGCTGCGCTGGGTCAATGCCCAGCACCTCAAGGCCATGGCAGACGATGCGCTGGCGCCTTTGGTGCAAACGCAATTGGCCAAGCGCGACATCAAAACCGATGAGCGTTTGCCAGCCTTGTGTGGTTTGCTCAAAGACCGTTGTGACACCCTCGTGGTTCTGGCCGATTGGGTGATGGCTTTTTATGGCGAGGTGGCGCCCAAAGCCGAAGACTTGACTCAACACATCACCCCGACAGTGGCACCTGCCTTGGCCATGTTGCGCGAGAAGTTGGCGAATTGCGCTTGGAACAAAGAGGCGATCAGCGCAGTTATCAAAGAAGTGTTGACAGCCACAGGTTTGAAGATGCCTCAGCTGGCCATGCCCGTGCGTGTGCTGGTGATGGGAACCCCGCAAACGCCTTCGCTGGACGCGGTTCTTGCACTTTGCACACGCGAAAAAGTTTTGCAGCGTTTGCTCGTGCCTTAAAAAATTGGTTATACTCACGGACTCGACACCCGAAGGGGGTATAGCTCAGCTGGGAGAGCGCTTGCATGGCATGCAAGAGGTCAGCGGTTCGATCCCGCTTACCTCCACCAAACAGGACGTCGAGTTGGTTTAGTCCACAGGTTATGACCCTATCGTCTAGAGGCCTAGGACATCACCCTTTCACGGTGAGTACCGG
>CAIMWY010000192.1 GCA_903845315.1 uncultured Burkholderiales bacterium | reverse complement strand
CCTTGGTTGAGCTGGGGCGTACAGGTTGATGCGGGAAAGCCTCTCATTATATCCGAGGCACTCGTTTACCCTTGCGTCAATTCACACGGCAGGTGGCACTGGCGTGCAAACAAATCGCCGCGGCCGATGCCACATTCAACGATTCTTCGCCACCGGGTTGTGCAATGCGCACTGTCAACGCTGCACGATCAGCCAATTCCTGGGAAAGACCCTGCCCTTCATGTCCCATCAGCCAGGCGCATGGCATCGGCAACGCCTGCTGAGACAGCAACTGGTGCAAGAAGGGGCCTTGGTGTGAACTGGTAGCCATACAAGGCATGTCAAGCGTATCCACGGCTGAAGGATCCAGCCCCTCTACCAAATGCAAACCGAAGTGAGCTCCCATGCCAGCGCGCAAAACTTTGGGCGACCACAAGGCAGCAGCGCCTTTGATGGCCAAAATCTGGGCAAAACCAAAGGCGGACGCGCTGCGCAAAATCGAACCAACATTGCCTGCATCTTGCACCCGATCCAGCACCACGGTGGGGATGTGACGCATGATGTCTGGTGCCACAGGCAGCGCCATCACAAAGCCCATACGAGCGGGGGATTCGAGTCCGCTAAGCTCTGCAAACAGGGCATCAGGCAACACCGTGTTGCGGGGCGCAGCTTCGGTCCAATCTCGCGGAGCCATGTCCCATTGCGATTGGGCAAACACCGCATGCTCAGGCCGAACACCTCGTGCCAAGGCCGCACGACACAAATGATCACCCTCCAGCCAAACGCGTCCCAGTTTTCGGTAAGCGGTGCTGTCTTGCGACAGTCGGCGCAGTTCTTTGACCAAGGGATTGTCACGCGAGGTAATCAGGTTCATTGCAGCACCTCGGCTACGGGTGAAAAGCTTTGACGGTGCCAAGGTGTTGCACCATGGGTACGCAAGGCCAGTAAGTGCGCTTTGGTTCCATACCCCTTGTGGCGGTCAAAACCGTAATCGGGGTATTGCACGTGGAGTTGCTGACACCAACGGTCACGATGAACTTTGGCCAAGATGGATGCGGCGGAAATAGCAGGCACTGTGCTATCACCTTTGACAATGGCTTCGGCCAACACATCCAGCACAGGCAGCCGGTTGCCGTCCACCAGCACTTTGTGAGGCTTCAGACGCAAGCCATCCACCGCCCGGCGCATTGCCAGCAGCGTAGCTTGCAAAATATTCAAACTGTCGATCTCCTCCACGGAGGCCTCAGCAATTGAACAGCAGAGGGCTTTGGCACGAATCTCGTCATACAAACGCTCGCGCTTCAATGCCGTGAGCTTTTTGGAATCTGCCAAACCATCAATCGGGTTTAGGTCATCCAAGATGACGGCAGCCGCCACTACCGGTCCAGCCAAAGGTCCGCGGCCTGCCTCGTCAACACCAGCAATCAGGCCTAGAACATCCCAAACCAAAGTAGCTTGTTCAGCGCGCAAGAATTTTTTGGATCGCATGGGCAGCCAATGCAGAGGTGTCACATCGCAAAGTGTCATGTAGCGCGGCAAAACGCTGTTGAACAGATTTCATTGAAGCAGGTTGCGCTAACCATTGCAACACTTCTCGCGCCATGCCATCTGGGGTAGCAGCGTCTTGCAGCAACTCAGGCACAACGAACTCCTGGCACAAGATATTGGGCAGTCCAATCCATGGCTGGAGTTTTTTTCGGCGCATGATTTCCCAGCTGAACCAATTCATGTTGTAGGCAATGACCATCGGACGCTTGAACAGCGCGGCTTCCAGTGTGGCAGTACCACTTGCAATCAATGTCACGTTGCAAGCGGCCAAGGCAGTATGCGAATGCCCGGTCAAAACCGTCAGTCCGGGCACGCCACCGACCTCTTGGACCAGCGAATCAATGCGGACACGCAACGCTGGCATCGCAGGTAAGACAAAGATTAATCCTGGTTGTTGCTTTGCCATGAGTTTTGCAGCCTGTAAAAAACGACGTGCCAAATATTCAATTTCAGAATGTCGACTGCCAGGCAATAAGGCAACCACTGTCGCGTCTTGCGGCAATAACAGTGCAGCACGTGCCCTATCACGATCAACATGCTCGGGAATTGTTTGTGCCAAGGGATGCCCCACATAGGTGGCAGCAATGCCGTGCGCTTCGAGCAAGGCTTTTTCAAACGGAAAGATGCATAGCACATGGTCTACGCTGCGTCGAATTTTGTCGACTCTGTCAGCACGCCAAGCCCAAACGGAAGGGCACACAAAATGCACCGTCGGGATGCCGCTTGCCTTCAGGTCGTGCTCCAAGTCAAGATTAAAGTCTGGTGCATCCACGCCAATGAAAGCGCTGGGTGGCTGAGCCAATAAACGCGCTTTGAGCTGTTGGCGAATGCCCACAATTTCGCGGTAATGCCGCAGAACCTCCACATAGCCACGCACGGCCAGCTTTTCGTAGGGCCACCAAGCTTCGAATCCTTGTTGCGCCATGCGTGGACCACCAATACCGGTGCTTCGCATCTCGGGCCATGTTTGGTGCATTCCCTGGAGTAACAGGCCAGCGAGCAAATCACCCGATGCCTCGCCAGCCACCAGCGAGAATGTCACAGGTGCCGACATAAGATCAGCGCACAATGCCACGTTGTGGCGAGGTCTGGTTCAAGAAGTCGAGCATCATTTGCACATCAGGCGCAGATTCCGGTTTGGATTGCACCAACCCGGCAATGCGTTCTTTGGCTTTGTCGAGGGTCAAATCTTCACGATACAAAGCCTTATGCATGGCTTTGACTGCGCTGATTCGCTCAGGCGAAAAACCGCGACGACGCAGCCCCTCGTAGTTCATGGAACGCGCCTCTGCCGGTTGGCCCTGACACATGACAAAAGGCGGCAAATCAGCAAATAGCAATGAATGCATGGACGTGAAACTGTGTGCGCCAATACGCACAAACTGATGCACCACCGTAAAGCCACCCAAAATCACCCAGTCACCCACATGAACATGACCGGCCAACTGCGCACTGTTGGCGAAAATGGTGTGGTTACCGACCTCACAATCGTGTGCCAGATGAACATAGGCCATGATCCAGTTGTCATCGCCCACACGTGTCACACCTTTGTCGCCGGGGGAGCCTATGTTGAAGGTACAAAACTCGCGGATGGTGTTGCGGTCACCAATTACCAATTCACAGGGCTCACCCGCATATTTTTTATCCTGAGGGATCGCACCTAACGAGTTAAATTGAAAAATACGGTTATCTCGACCAATGGTGGTATGACCTTCGATCACACAATGCGCACCAACCGTGGTGTCGGCAGCAATACGAACATGAGGGCCAATAATGGAATATGGCCCCACATGAACCGAGCTGTCGAGCTCGGCTTGTGGGTCAACAATCGCCGTTGGGTGAATCAAACTCATCGTCGCGTAGTGCGGGTCAGGATATTGTGCGCATCGTGCACATCAATTCGGCTTCGGTGGCAATTTCATCACCTACTTTGGCACGTGCTTTGAATTTAAAAATTCCAGCTTTCATTCGATCAAGTTCTACTTCCAAAATCAATTGATCGCCTGGCTCAACCGGACGCTTGAACCGCGCACCATCAATGCCTGCAAAGTAGTAAACCGTTTTGTCGTCAGGCGTCACACCTACCGAGTCAAACGCCAACAAAGCGGCGGCTTGAGCCAGAGCCTCCAGCATCAACACACCGGGCATCACAGGACGGTGCGGAAAGTGGCCTGAAAAGTACGGTTCGTTGATCGAAACATTTTTGAGCGCCTTGATCCGTTTGCCCTTTTCAATTTCTAACACCCGATCCACCAACAAGATGGGGTAACGGTGTGGCAATTGTTTCAAGATTTGGTGAATATCCATGCTCATTTTTTTTGACTTTCCAAAGCTGATTCGAGAGATTTGATGCGGTCACGCAAACGATGTAATTGGCGCAAAGTTGCTGCATTCTTTTCCCAGGATGCATTGTCATCGATGGGAAACACACCGCTGTACTGACCTGCTTGACGAATAGAACGCATCACGACAGAGGCAGCCGAAATATGCACACCATCGGCCAATTCCAGATGCCCCAAAACCACAGCACCACCACCCACCGTGCAGTTGGTACCAATACGAGCACTGCCCGCCACGCCAGCACAACCAGCCATGGCCGTATGAGCGCCAATATGAACGTTGTGACCTATTTGCACCAAGTTATCGAGCTTCACTCCGTCTTCGATCACGGTGTCATCTAGGGCACCACGGTCGATGCAGGTATTGGCACCGATCTCCACATCATCGCCGATTCGTACCAGGCCTAGTTGCTCAATTTTCTCCCAACGTCCTTCAAACAGTGCAAAACCGAACCCGTCAGCACCAATTACGGCACCCGCATGCACAATGCAGCGCTGACCTAAGACACAATATTCACTCACTGTCACGCCAGACTTGAGCCAAGTGTTCGCACCAATACGCGCACCGCGCTCAATCACACACAAAGGGCCAATACGGGCGCTGTCGTCAACGTGTGCCGATGGGTGAATCACGGCACTCGGATGCACGCGCGGCCCATCATCTTGCAGATGCTGCGCTTTCCAAAACTGCGTCAAGCGTGCGAAGTAATAGTAAGGGTTGTCACTGGCAATATAGGCACCACGCACCTTCGCCAGCGAGGCCATAGATGGTGAGACGATCACACATCCAGCTTTTGATGCGGACAACTGGGCCTGATATCTAGGGTTACTTAGAAAACTCAGCGTATCAGCTTGTGCAGTTTCGAGAGGTCCGAGTTTTTGAATCAATTGCTTGGGATCCCCGTGCAACTGGCCACCAAGACTTTCGACAATTTGGCCTAGACTCAGTGCCACGGCTGCTTACTTTGCCGAATTGATGACCTTGAGCACTTTGTCTGTGATGTCATGCTTTGGACTGATATAGACAGCTTCCTGCAAAACGAGGTCATATTTTTCTGCTTCCGCCACTTGTTTGATCACGCGATTTGCACGCTCAAGAACAAGCTGAAATTCTTCATTTTTACGTGCGTTAAGTTCTTCCTGAAACTCGCGTCGTTTGCGTTGGAAATCGCGATCTTGTTCACCCAACTGTTTCTGACGGTTAAGACGTTGTGATTCAGACAGAGTGGGGGCTTCACGTTCAAATTTTTCAACGCCAGCTTTCAAGGCATTGCCTGCATCGTTGAGGTCTTTGTCACGCTTAGAGAATTCCTGCTCAAGTTTGACTTGAGCCTGCTTGGCCGTGTTGGCTTCTTTAAAGATACGGTCTGTATTGATAAAGCCAATACGAATTTCTTCGGCATTTGCAGACAAGCCAATCACGCCCATCGCGATGGCACAAACAGCTTGAGTTAAATACTTTTTCATCAGAAAGATGTCCCGATTTGGAATTGCAATCTTTGGATTCTATCGCCAGTGAAAGATCTGGCTGGCAAAGCCCACGCAAAACGCAAAGGTCCCATGGGAGAGACCCAGCTCAAACCAACACCGTATGAACTACGCAATTGATTCAACTGGATTTTGTCAAACTCTCCAAATACGTTTCCCATGTCATAGAAACCATATAACCGGAGACTTCGATCGTTACCAGCACCAGGAAAGGGCATCAAGAACTCACTGTTGAGGGTGATTTTTTTGGTGCCACCTGAAACGATGCCGTAAACGTCACGAGGCCCCAAGGTTCCCTGCTCAAAACCACGAACAGAACCTAGGCCACCTGAAAAATAATTCTTGAAAACAGGGAAGTTTTGCCCTTGCATTCCTTTTCCGATACCCAAATCGGCGTTAAAAGCAAAGGTGTACTGCTTGGTCAGTGAGAAATATTGTTGGTATTGTCCACCTAACTTGGCATAGCGCGTGTCGCCCGCAGCACCAAGTTCGGTATTGGCACGGATCAACTTTCCCGTTGAAGGGTTGAGATAGCTGTCTCGGCCGTCCCTTGCCCAACCTAGTGTCACTGGCACGGTTTTGGTGGTGTAGCCATGGTTATAGGCATAGACCAACCAAGAAGCCGGCAAGTTGGTCCCAGGAATAATTTCTGTTTGCTCTAGGGAAGTTCCTACAAAAACGCGGTCCAGCTCACTGAACGGTACGCCAAAACGAATGCCTAGCCCGGCTGTCACGAGGCGGTAATCCCCCCCCTGCTCTACATAAGGTTTGCTGGATCGATGGTAATAATCGAACGTTCGTGAAACACCATCTTGCGTGAAATAGGGATCGGTCGTGCTGATCACGTAGTACTGGTTGAACTTGCTGGTACTGACTTGCAAGCCCAAGTTCTGTCCAGAACCAAAAACGTTTTCTTGTTGAATGCCAAATGAAAAAGTAACTTTTTCTGCGCTTGAAAAACCAGCACCTAATGTCAACATACCAGTTGGTTTTTCAACCACATTGACATTCAAATCAACTTGATCTTGAGATGCAGCAACTTCTTGTGTGTCAATGTCCACCTCTTTGAAGTAACCAAGTCGGTTGACACGATCGCGTGACAAACGAATGCGCTCACCGTCGTACCAAGAAGACTCCATTTGACGGAACTCACGACGAACAATTTCGTCACGGGTTCTGTTGTTACCAACGATGTTGATGCGCCGAACATAGGCGCGACGTGAAGGGTCTGCCACCAAGATCAATTTAACGCGGTTAGATGCACGATCAATCTCAGGTCGCACCTCCGTACGAGCAAATGCGAAGCCGAAATTGCCAAAATATTCATTGAACGCCTTGGTGGTTTTCGCCACGTCATCTGCGTTGTAGGGTTGCCCTGCTTTGATTTCAATCAAAGATTTGAAATCTTCGTCTTTGCCAAGGTAATAGCCTTCCAAGGCGATATCAGACACCACGAAACGATCACCCTCGGTCATGTTGATGGTGATGCTTATGTCTTGCTTGTTTGGGGAAATAGCAACTTGGGTAGAGTCGATACGAAACTCTAAATAGCCTCGAGACAAATACCAAGCACGCAAGGTTTCAAGATCTGCATTGAGCTTAGTGCGAGAGTAGCGGTCGGATTTGGTATACCAACTCAACCAATTGCCAGTGCTTTGGTCAAATTGATCCAACAGATTGGATTCGCTAAAATTTTTCCCGCCAACAATACGTATTTCTTTGATTTTGGCCAAATCACCCTCTACAACTGTAAAAGATAAGTTGACACGGTTTCTGTCACTCGGGGTGATGGTAGTGATGATTTCTGCGCCATACAGACTTCGGCTGACGTACTGGCGCTTGAGTTCTTGCTCAGCGCGATCGGCCAATGCTTTGTCGAATGGTCGTCCTTCGGCCAAACCGATGTCTCGGAGCGCTTTACGCAAAACATCTTTATCAAACTCTTTGGTCCCAATGAATTCAACCGCTGCGATATTGGGGCGCTCCTCCAAAATCAGTATCAATACATCCCCGTTCACTTCGATTCGCACATCCTTAAACAGGCCTAGGGCAAACAAACTACGAATAGCGGCTGCACCTTTGTCATCGGTGTAATCGTCGCCCACGCGAAGCGGAATAGACGCGAAGATCGTGCCCGGCTCAACACGTTGCAAGCCTTCAACACGGATATCCCGCACAGTGAATGGGTCGGCCGCCAAGGCATTGAAAGCAATGGCTGAACCCAGCAATACCGCAGCAAAATACAGCGGGCCCCGTATAGATCGAAAAGATTGCTTTTTCATGAAGAGGTAACTTCAGGGCCTTGGTAGAGTGTTGAGAAAATCTTAATTGATCCAGCCCAGACGGACCAAGTCATTAAAAAATGAAAAAAACATGAGTGCCACCAAGATCAGCAGTCCGAACCGCTGCATGACATCAAGCCATTGGGCCGCTGGGGGACGCCCAGTGAAAGCCTCATAAAGATAATACAACAGGTGCCCCCCGTCGAGAACTGGCACGGGCAAGAGGTTAAAGATAGCTAGGCTGACACTTATAAGCGCCAAATAGGACAAGTATGCCGTGAACCCCAAAGCGGCAGATTGTCCGGCGAACTCTGCCATAGATAAAGGACCACTCACGTTGTCCAAGGATGCCTTGCCTGAAAACAGACGTCCAATCATCTCCAGAGTCAACTCAGTCACCTCGCTGGTTCGCCTGAGTCCGCGAATGAGTCCATCCCAAAGTCCTTCTTGCACCCACACCCGCTGCGGCGGCTCGCCAATGTAGGCGCCAATTCGGCCGATTCGCATGCCTTTTTCTTCTATTCGATCAGGCGTCACTTCCAGTCGAATCAAGCTTTTATCAGGTCGTTGAATTTCCCAGATTTGTGGCTTCAGTTGAGCCTGCCCCCCATAATCACGAATAAAGGAACGCAAGGTAGCCGCATCATTCACATGCCGCCCATCAAGTCTTAAAACCAAGTCCCCACGCTTCAGCCCAAACCGGTCGGCGGCAAGACCGGGTTGTGTTTGACCGATCACAGGTGCACTCCAAGCACCGCCTAGGCCAAATACGGTTAATCCCATCACATCCTGCGATGAATGATTCAATGCAACTGGTTCATTCAAAGAGAGCTTATAAAGACTTGGCCCTTGGTCTGACTCAACCTCAAGGATCATGTCATCACGTAAAAAGTCTTGTTGCATGGCCCACCACTTCATCGCCTCCATGGAGACGGTGCTATGGAGGGTCGATTGCGAAACGCCCATGCGTAAAACCAACTCGCCGCCAGTCAGACCTACAGATTCAGCCACTGAACCCTGCCGTGGCGAGGCCAAAACTGGCTTTGTCTCGAACTGCCCCAACCATCCAACAGCAGTGAAGAGAGCAACTGCAAGCAACAAATTAGCCAATGGGCCTGCAGCAACGATGGCGGCCCGTTTCCAAAGGACTTGTCGATTAAAAGCCATCGAGGCATCTTGTGAGGACCTATGGGTGCCGTCATCCTCAAGCATCTTGACATAGCCACCCAAAGGGATCATACAAATCAAGAATTCGGTCTCTTGACGAGGAAAAGGTTTGCGTGAGCGCCAGCGTAACAACGGCCGCCCCAACCCGAGCGAGAAAGTTTCGACCATGACCCCGCAAGCAACAGCCATTCTGTAATGACCCCATTCGTGCACCGAAATCAACAGGCCCAGCGCACCTAAAAAGGCAAGAAAGGTCATAGCAGAGGCAGACGTTGCACCAACGAATCAGCAACAAAACGCGCCTGTCGGTCCAACTCAAGCAAGTCAGCTAGACCATTTGGAGGGAATGGACTAATTTGCTCCAGGCAAGACATGACAACCCAATGTATTTGGTCAAATCGAATGCGGCGCGCCAAAAATGAAGCGACAGCGACTTCATTGGCAGCATTCAAAATTGCAGTTGTTCCCGCTGGACCTCGCAAAGCATCCCAAGCTAAACGCAAACCCGCAAAGCGTTCAGGATGGCCGTGCTGATCCAAACTTTCAAAGGTCATGGCAGACATTGTTCTGAAGTCCAGAGCTTGAGCGCCAGAACTGATTCGCTCAGGCCAGCTCAAACCATATGCAATGGGGCCACGCATGTCCGGAGTCCCCAATTGGGCGACCACCGATGCATCGCGGAACTGCACCATGGAATGAATGACGCTTTGGGGATGAATTACCACCTCAATGCGTTCCGGCGGCATGCCGAACAGATAGCGTGCCTCAATCACCTCTAGGGCCTTATTCATCATCGTGGCTGAGTCCACCGAGATTTTTCGTCCCATCGCCCAGTTGGGATGTGCACAAGCCTCTTCAGGGGTGACGTCCTTGAGTGTTTGAACTAGGCGAGTACGAAAGGGCCCGCCTGATGCAGTCAAGATAATCTTTTCAACTCGCGCATCCCAGGTCTTTGGATCTTCTGGCAACGATTGAAAAATGGCTGAGTGCTCGCTATCAATAGGCAATAAATCTCCGCCTCCAACTTTAAGCGCAGATAAAAAAACCTCGCCCCCAACAACCAAAGCTTCTTTGTTGGCCAACAACAAACGCTTGCCTGTTTGAGCTGCAGCCAAGCAAGGTGCCAGTCCAGCTGCGCCAACAATCGCAGCCATCACCACGTCAACCTCGGGATCGGATGACACATCGACCAAGGGCTGAGTTCCACTTTGAACGTTTACAGACAAGCCCTCCGACTTGACTTTTTCTTTCAACACCAAAGCTGCTTCTGGGTGGGCCATTACCACTATGCGGGGCTTAAATTGGACACACTGGCGCAACATCAAATCCACTTGTGAGGCGCCAGTCAATGCATATATTTGAAAGCGTTCTGGGTGTCGCTGAACCACGTCCAAGGTGTTGACACCAATCGACCCCGTTGAGCCCAGCACAGTGAGCATTTGCCGTTTTAAATGATTAGCTGACGTCATTACAAAAACTGAAGCAACATCAAAGCAAGGGGCAAAGTGGGCAATAAAGCATCGACCCGGTCTAGCACACCACCATGTCCGGGCAACAAGTGACTGCTATCCTTCATCCCTGCGCTTCGCTTCACCAACGACTCGACCAAGTCACCCAATACGCTCATTGCAACCAAGAAAAGAGTTGCCAAGAACAGAAAAGGCCAGCCGCGAGCATTTAAACGAGAAAACAAACTCAGGCTGTCAACTGGCCACTGTCGATCGATCCATATCCAAATTCCGGCCATCACAACAACACCCAACATGCCACCCCAAACGCCTTCCCAGCTTTTACCGGGACTGATGAGTAAGGCTAATTTATGCCGACCGAAAGCGCGTCCAAAAAAATAAGCTGCAATGTCAGCAATCCACACAATGAATAACAAAGAAAACAAAAAATTGATGCCGTTGACCTTAGCTTGAAACATCGCGAGCCAAGTGGCCCACAACGCCAACACGCCACCGATCAAGCGCACAAAGCGCGGAATGAGTGGCCAGCCTTCAACACCCCGATGAACCAGCCAAGCACCGCCCAACACCCAAAAACCACCGACAAGCGGCCAGAGTACAAGCGGTGGTTCATAAACCCATCGTGCAGCCCAAGTCAAAAGACAGATCGG
>CAIMWY010000191.1 GCA_903845315.1 uncultured Burkholderiales bacterium | reverse complement strand
TTGTGCGCCGTGCTCGACGAGCTGCAACCCCGTGCCGATGGCCAGCCCTATGCCAGCCAAATCACCTACGTCAAAGACCGCCCCGGCCATGACCGCCGCTACGCGATTGACGCGCGCAAGATCGAGCGCGAGGTGGGCTGGAAGCCGCAAGAAACCTTTGAGACCGGCATCCGCAAAACCGTGCAGTGGTACCTGAGCCACCAAGACTGGGTCGAGGGCGTGACCAGCGGCAACTACCGCCAGTGGGTGGGCAAGCAGTACGGATGATGTGATATTAAAGACGACATTAAAATCATTATGTGCTATCTTTAGTCATGCCTAAGTCGTCTGCACACAACGAGTTCTTGCCCCCTCAAGCCACCCAGGCCATTGCTGCGCTAGGGCACAACTTGGCGTTGGCGCGCCTGCGGCGTAAAGAGTCCTTGCGCAGTTGGGCTTTGCGCATGGGGGTGGCGGTGCGCACGGTTCAGCGCATGGAAAAGGGCGATCCCGGTGTGGGCATGGGCGTGTATGCCTTGGCACTTTGGACGATGGGCCGTTCCCAAGATTTAGCCAACATGGCGCTGCCCGAGCACGACATGGGGGCGCTAGATCTAGAGCTACAAATCGCCCAAAAGCGTGGACGCGTATTGCGCACAAAGGCCTCTGCATGAGTGTCCAAGCGTTGCCTGAAACCTTGTCCTTGTGGTGGTTGGGCCAACCCCATGCGCCACAGCGGGTGGGCACTTTGCGCTTGGTCAGACGCAGCGGCATGCAGCATGGCGGCGTCGCCTTGCGCTATGCCCCTGAGTGGCTGACCCATGGATTTGCGTTGAGCGAAGACCTGCCCTTGCGAGAGCACGAGTTTTTGCCAACAGCGCCGGATGCGGCCGCCGGCGCGGTGGACGATGCGCGGCCAGACCGTTGGGGCGAGCGCGTGATTCGTTTTTTGATCAAGCCACAGCGTCTGTCCACCTTGGACCATCTGTACTTCGCAGGCGATGACCGATTCGGTGCTCTGAGCGTGTCATTGTCTGATGTAGCGTATCAACCCTATCGCCACGGTGTGTTGCCACAACTCAACGAGGTGCAGCAGGTGCATGACTTGATTCGGCAAGTCGAGCGCGGTGAGCCTGTGCCCCCAGAGATGCTGAGGTTTGTAGCGCCGGGTGCCACCTTGGGTGGTGCCAAGCCCAAAGCGCTGTTGAGCATGGAGGGGGCGTCGTGGATTTTGAAGTTTGCTGAGTCCGGCGAGGCGTGGGATAGCGGCATGGTGGAGCATGCCTGCATGCGCTTAGCCCAAGCGGCCGGCATTGAGGTGTGCGAAACCCGAGCCATGGCCTACCAGCAGCTGGGTCGAACGCGCCATGCCGTGGTGGTGCGACGCTTTGACCGAGAAGGGGACGGTCGTTGCCACGCGCTCTCGGCGCATGTGGCATTGCGTGCAGCAGGGGTGGCGTACAGCTATGCAGAGATGGCTTTGTGGCTGAGGCGCTGCGGAGACGCCACACGGATTCAACACTCAGGTGAGCAGGTGTTTCGCCGCATGGTGTTCAACATCTTGATGGACAACACCGACGACCACGAAAAAAACCACGCGTTCCTTCGCGTCAAGTCTGCGTATGCTTTGGCCCCTGCGTTTGATGTGCTGCCCTCAAGTCAAGGTCTGGGTTACCAGTCCATCGAGGTCGGGCGAATGGGCGCCGAGTCAACCCTGACCAATGCCTTGTCAGAGCACGCGGCTTTTGGCTTGACAGCTCAACGCGCACTTCAACTGGTGTCTGAGGTGGCGCATATTGCCAGTGGCTGGCAAGCGCATTTCGTGCAAGTGGGTGTGAGCGCCACAGACATCCAAACACTGGCGCAATTCATCGACCGACCTTTTTTAAAAACGCAGCGTGATGCTGCGCTGCTAAGAGGCAACTAGTGCCAGTGGGTGGGCAAGCAGTACGGGTGATATGATGATGTCATATCACATCGACATGGAGTGTGTATGACCACAACTGCCAAGCTGTTCATGAGCGGACGAAGTCAGGCCATTCGCTTGCCTGCCAAGCTGCGACTCAATGCCAAAGAGGTGCAAATAGAGCAAATTGGCGATGCTCTGTGGATGAAGCCGCAAGTTCCCTTGTCGCAAGATATGGCGGCATGGTTGGCGGACTTTTATGCCAACACCGAACCCTTGCCCGACGACTTCCTCGCAGACCGACACGACCCTTTGCCCGAGTCGCGTGATTGGACCTAGCAGCCATGCGTCGAACACTCGATACCAACATTTGCAGCTACATCATCCGTCGCCGCCCGCAACAGATGATGGCGCGTTTCGCAAGGCTAGATCCTCGCGAGATTTGGCTGTCTGCCGTTGTCGCGGCCGAGCTGCGTCTCGGTGCTGCCAAGTTGGGTTCGAGCAAGTTTTCGTCTGCCATTGAGCGATGGCTTTCTGGTTTTGAAATTTTGCCTTGGCCCCTGGATGCGTCTCACCACTATGCGTTCATTCGCGACAG
>CAIMWY010000190.1 GCA_903845315.1 uncultured Burkholderiales bacterium | reverse complement strand
TGGCATTTTTGTGGGCGGCGGTGGCTCGGTGCGTATTCCACGTTTGATTGGCGTGGCTCGCATGACCGACATGATGATGACGGGCCGTGTCTACAACGCGGTCGATGGCGAGCGCATTGGCCTCGCCCAATACCTGGTGCCCACCGGCGGCGCCTTTGACAAAGCCCTTGAGTTGGCCCAACGCATTGCCACCAATGCCCCGCTGACCAACTATGCCTTGATGCATGCCCTGCCCCGCATTGCCGACCAACCCGCCGACCAAGGCTTTTTGACCGAAGCCTTGATGTCCTCCATCGCCCAATCGGCCCCTGAAGCCAAGCAACGCGTGCGCGACTTCCTCGAGGGCCGCGCTGGCAAGGTGCAAAAAAGCTAAGTGCTTGCATGCGACCGGCGCGACCGCTAACAGCCCGCCCCCGGCACACACACTGGAGACACAAATGACAGCAAAGTTTCGCGAGATGAAGTTTGGGGTGACTCGCGTGAAGATGCGCGAGGGCGCGCAAGACACCCGCTACATGAGGGCCGACCAAGACCTGACGCCTTACGCAGCGCGCATGACCGATCGCCTGGTCCACTGGGCCGAGCAAGCGCCCGAGCGCACCCTGTTTGCCCGCCGCTGCAAAAACGCCGACGGCAGCACCGGCGACTGGCAGCACATCAGCTTTGCCCAAGCCCTGGCCAGTGCCCGTCGCATTGCGCAAAGCCTGATCGACCGTGGACTTAACGCCGAGCGCCCGGTGGTCATCCTGTCGGAAAACGACTTAGAGCACGCCCTGTTGGCGCTGGGCTGCATGCTGGCTGGCGTGCCATATTGCCCGGCCTCACCAGCCTACTCCACCATCAGCCAAGACTTCGACAAGCTGCGCCACATCCTCACCACCCTCACGCCCGGCTTGGTGTTTGCGTCAGATGCCAAGCGCTATGGCAAAGCCATCCAAACCGCGGTGGGTTCGGACGTTGAGGTGGTGCTGCACCAAGGCAGCTTGGACGGTCGCGCCAGCACCGCCTTTGCCGACTTGCTCCACACGCCCGACACCCCTGCGGTGGAGGCGGCCATGCAAGCCACCGGGCCTGACACCATCGTCAAGTTTTTGTTCACCTCGGGCTCGACCAAACTGCCTAAGGCGGTGATCAATACCCAACGCATGTGGTGCGCCAACCAACAGCAAATGGGCCAGTCCATGCCGGTGTTGGCGGCCTCACCCCCCGTGCTGGTGGACTGGCTGCCGTGGAACCACACCTTTGGTGGCAACCACAACTTTGGCATGGTGATCTACAACGGCGGCACGCTCTACATCGATGACGGCAAGCCCACCCCGGCCCTGATGGCCGAGACCTTGCGCAATCTGCGCGAGATCGCGCCCACGGTGTACTTCAACGTGCCCACCGGTTTTGAGGCCATTGCCAACGCCATGAAAACCGACGACGCCTTGCGCAAAAACTTGCTCTCGCGCGTGCAGATGTTTTTCTACGCAGGCGCAGCCCTAGCGCAACCCATCTGGGACAGCCTGTTCGAGAGTCAAGAGCGTGAAATTGGCGAGCGCATTGTGATGAGCACGGGCCTCGGCATGACCGAGTCAGGCCCGTTTGCCATCTTTGTCACCAGCCCACGCGTCAAGTCGGGCGACTTGGGGGTTCCCACCCCGGGCCTGGAACTCAAGCTCGTGCCCAACAGCGACAAGGTGGAGGTGCGCTACAAAGGCCCCAACATCACCCCCGGCTACTGGCGCGCGCCCGAAGAAACCCGCGAACACTTTGACGAAGAAGGCTTCTTTTGCACCGGCGACGCCGTGACCTGGATCGACCCCAGCGACGTGCACCAAGGCCTGCGCTTTGATGGCCGCATTGCCGAAGACTTCAAACTCTCCACCGGCACCTTCGTCAGCGTGGGCCCCTTGCGCGGCAAGATCATTGCGGCGGGTGCGCCCTACATCCAAGACGTGGTGATCACCGGAATCAACCGACGCGAAGTCGGTGCCATGATCTTCCCCACGGCGGCGGTGCGGGGCTTGAGTGGTTTGGGCCCCGAGGCCTCGTTGACTGAGGTGCTGGCCAGCGCGGCCGTGGAATCGCATTTCCAAGCCGTCCTCAATGAACTGGCCAGTCATTCGACCGGCAGCGCCTCGCGGGTGGCCCGTGCCGTGTTGCTCAGTGAGCCGCCCTCCATCGACAAAGGCGAAGTCACCGACAAAGGCTCGATCAACCAACGCGCCGTGCTGAAACACCGCGACGCCTTGGTGCAAGCCCTGCACGACGGCACAGCCCCCCACACCTTGTTGCCCCACGCGCAGGCCTGAGGCGAGGGCCCACCCTGTCACTGACGCACCGCACAGAAAGAACCCCATGCAGATTCAAGGACACACCGCCCTCGTCACCGGCGCCGCCTCGGGCCTGGGTGAAGCCACCGCCCGAGAGTTGGCACGCCTAGGCGCCAAAGTGGCCGTGCTCGACGTCAACGCGGCACTGGCCAAAGACGTGGCCGAACAACTCAATGCCGAGCATGGCGCGGGCACGGCCATGGCCTGCCATTGCGACATCACGCAAACCGAGAGCGTGCATGCCGCACTCGACGCCGCCACAGCGGCCCTCGGGCCAGCCCGTATCTTGATGAACATCGCCGGCATCGGCACCGCCAAGCGGGTGGTGGGCAAAGACGGCAACGCCGCCGCGCTGGAAGACTTTGCCCGCGTGGTCAATGTCAACCTGATTGGCGCCTACAACATCAGCCGCCTGTTTGCCGCCGCCTGTGCCAAGCTCTCGCCCGGTGAAGACGGAGAACGTGGCGTGATGCTGTTCACCGCTTCGGTGGCCGCCTTCGACGGTCAGGTGGGCCAACAAGCCTACAGCGCCAGCAAAGGTGGCTTGGTGAGCATGACCTTGCCCATGGCGCGCGACCTGGCCCAACACGGCATCCGCGTGTGCACCGTGGCGCCGGGCTTGTTTGCCACGCCGCTGATGAAGACCTTGCCCGAACCCGTGCAGCAATCGCTGGCAGCCTCCATCCCCTTTCCGTCGCGTTTGGGTAAACCCGAGGAGTTTGCCCAACTCGCCTGCCATATCGTGACCAACGGCCACCTCAATGGCGAAGTGATTCGCTTGGACGGTGCTCTGCGCATGGCGCCACGCTGAATTTTTCAACTGCAATTTTTACACCTAGGAGACCACCATGAAACTCAAAACCAGTCTGATCACCACCGCCATTGCCACGCTCTTGAGCACTGCGGCAATGGCCGACATCAACATCGGCGTCAGCCTGTCCTTGACTGGCCCAGGTTCAGGTTTGGGCATTCCGATGCAAAACCAATTCAAGCTGTTCCCTAAAACCATTGGCGGTGAAAAAGTCAACCTGATCGTGCTCGATGACGCCACCGACCCTGGCAAAGGCGCGGCCAATGCACGCCGCTTTGTGACCGAAGACAAGGTCGACCTGATCATCGGCTCGTGCATCACCGCCGTGGCCGCCGCCATGACCGACATTGCCACCGAAGCAGGCACCGTGCAAATGGCAGGCTCGCCAGTGGGCGTGCCTGCTGGCAAAGACAAGTGGTTGTTTCGCTTGCCCCAGTCCAACACCGTGATGGGCCACGCCGTGGTCGAGCACATGAAAAAGCAAGGCGTCAAAACCATTGGCTTCTTGGGCTACACCGACGCTTATGGCGAACAGTGGCTCAAAGAGATCGGCCCCCAGTTGGACAAAGCCGGTATCAAAATAGTCGCCACCGAGCGCTTTGCCCGCACCGACACCAGCGTGACGCCCCAGGCCTTGAAGATCAACGCGGCCAACCCCGATGCGGTATTGGTGGTGGCCTCAGGCAGCGGCGCCGCCATGCCCCAAATGGGCTTGGCTGAGCGCGGCTACAAAGGCAAGATTTACCAAACCCACGCCGCAGCCACCCAAGACTTGATGCGCGTCGGTGGCAAAACCGTGGAAGGCACCTTTGTGGTCTCTGGCCCCGCCGTGATCGCCGAGCAGTTGCCTGAGAGCCACCCGTCCAAGAAAGTGTCCATCGCCTTTGTGCAGCAGTACGAAAAAGCCATGGGCCCCAACACTCGCAACCAGTTTGCAGGTCACTCGTATGACGCTCAAGTGGCGCTGGAAAAAGCCGTTCCCCTGGCCCTGAAAAAAGCCAAGCCCGGCACACCAGAGTTCCGCGCTGCCTTGCGTGACAGCTTAGAGACCATGGGCCGCACCGTGTTCGCCCACGGCGTGATGAACTGGACGGCCACAGACCATTGGGGCTACACCATGGAAACCGGCGTGATGCTCAAGGTCGTGGACGGCCAATTCAAGGTCGAGTAAGCCCACCCCTGTGGCGCAGCGGTTCTTCACCGAACCCTGCGCCACCGTGTTTTGTTGTTGATTGCACAGAGGCCTTTGCCCATGGATTTTTCAATTGCCAGCATCTTGCTGCTTGACGGCGTCACCAACGGCGCGGTGTATGGCCTGTTGGGCCTGGCCACCGTGCTGGTGTTCGCCGTCACCCGCGTGATCTTCATTCCGCAAGGCGAGTTCGTCGCCTATGGCGCGTTGACGCTGGCGATTTTGCAAACCGGCAAAGTGCCCGGCACCGTGTGGTTGCTGCTCATCTTGGCCGCTTGCGCCAGCGTGATGGAGTTGCTGGGCCGCTGGCAACACGACGGCAAGCTAGGCAACGCCATGCGCGCCGCCCTCAAAACCTTGGTGGCACCCGTGCTGATTTCTGGCCTCACTGTCTGGGCTGCACCCCAACAATTTCCACTCGCCGTGCAAGCGGTGTTGAGCGTGGCCATCGTCACCACCTTTGGCCCCTTGGTCTATCGCGTGGCTTACCAGTCGCTGGAAGACGCCACGCCCTTGGTGCTGCTGATCGTGTCGGTCGGCGTGCACTTTGCCATGACGGGTTTTGGTTTGTTGTTCTTTGGCGCCGAGGGTTACCGCAACCCGGCGTTCTGGGGCGACAGTTTCGAGTTGGGCCCGGTGCGGGTGTCGGGTCAAACCCTGATCATCTTTGCTTCAGCCACCTCGCTGATCGCCATGCTGTGGTTGTTTTTTGAGCGCAGCTTGTTTGGCAAAGCCTTGCGCGCCACTGCGGTCAACCGCACCGGCGCGCGCTTGATGGGTATCTCCACCCACACCTCAGGCCAGCTCACCTTCATGATGGCGGCCCTGATTGGCGCCGTCTCGGGCCTGTTGATTGGCCCCACCACCACCGTGTTTTACGACTCGGGTTTTCTGATTGGACTCAAGGGCTTTGTAGCCGCTGTGGTGGCCGGTTTGTCGAGTTACCCCGGTGCCATGCTGGGTGCCTTGTTTGTCGGCAGCGTCGAGTCGTTTGGTTCGTTTTGGGCCAGCGCTTTCAAAGAGGTGATTGTGTTCACCCTGATTCTTCCTGTGCTGCTGTGGCGTTCGCTGCAAGGCGGCCATTCTGACGAGGACCATTGAGATGACTCTGCTGCGTTTGAAATGGCCGGCCTTGTTGGCCTTGGTGCCTGTGGTGGCCGTGCTGCCCATGCCTGACTTTTGGGTCTTCCAACTCAACTACATCGGCTTGTATGCCCTGACCTGCCTGGGGCTGGTCTTGCTCACAGGCGTGGCAGGCTTGACCTCGTTTGGTCAAGCAGCGTTTGTCGGCATTGGGGCCTACACCACCGCGTGGCTGACCCTCAACATCGATCTCTCACCCTGGCTGACCTTGTTGGTCGGCTTGGCGCTCACGGGCATCAGCGCGCTGGTGGTGGCCCTCATCACCTTGCGCATGTCGGGCCACTACCTGCCACTGGCGACCATCGCCTGGGGTTTGTCGCTCTATTACCTCATGGGCAACCTGGATGCCCTGGGCAAGTACGACGGCTTGCTCGGCCTCAAAAGCCTGTCGATTGGCAGCTTTGACATCGGCCAGGGCCGCCCCTTCTTTGTGCTGACCTGGCTGATGCTGATCGCCTCGGCCATGGGCTTTGACCGCTTGCTTGACTCGCGTGCGGGGCGCGTGATTCGCTCCTTGAAAACCGGCACCCAAATGGCCGAAGCCATGGGCATCAACACCTTCCGCTACAAAGTCATCACCTTCGTCATGGCGGCCTTGCTGGCCTCGGTGGCAGGCTGGCTGATGGCGCACTTTCAGCGCACCGTCAACCCGTCGGCCTTTGGTTTGAAGATGGGCATCGAGTACTTGTTCATGGCCGTGGTCGGTGGCGTGGGCCACATTTGGGGCGCGGTGGTGGGCGCAGGCCTGATCAAGCTGCTCGACGACCAACTCCAGGTGCTGCTGCCCAAGTTGATTGGCACCAGCGGCAGCTACGAAGTGATTGTGTTTGGCATTGCCTTGGTGATGGTGCTCAAGTACCTGCCCGACGGCCTGTGGTCGCTGGTGGCACGCTGGGTGCCGCGTCGCGATCGCGAGGTCAACTGGGGCGCTGCCGCGCATTTGAGCGAACGCAGCAAACCAGCGCGCGGCGATTTGGTGCTGGAGGTGCAAGACATCCGCAAAGCGTTTGGCGGTTTGGTGGCGGTCAACAACATCCGCTTTCAAATCACGGCCGGGCAAATTGTGGGCTTGATTGGTCCCAATGGCGCGGGCAAGTCCACCACCTTCAACCTGATCACCGGTGTGTTGTCGCTCACCTCTGGCGGGGTACGCTTTCGCGGCGAGACCATCAGCGGTTTGCCCTCGCGCGAAATTGCACGCCGTGGCATGGCACGCACCTTCCAGCATGTGAAGATGATTCCCGACATGACCGTGCTCGAGAACGTGGCACTGGGTGCCTACAGCCGAGGCCACAAAGGCGTCGTGGCTGGCTTGCTGGGGACCAACATCCAAGAAGAACAACAGCTGTTCAAAGAAGCCCAGCGTCAGCTCGAACGTATTGGCATTGGCCAGCTGATGCACGAACAAGCCGGCAACCTGGCCATGGGCCCACAACGGCTGATGGAAATTGCCCGCGCCCTGTGCGCAGACCCCGCCTTGCTGCTGCTGGACGAGCCCGCGGCTGGTTTGCGCCACAAAGAAAAGCAAGACCTCGCCAATGTGCTGCGCCAGTTGCGTGACGAAGGCGTGAGCATCTTGCTGGTCGAGCACGACATGGATTTGGTCATGCAAGTGTGTGACCACCTGGTGGTGATGGAGTTTGGCACCTTGCTGACCGAAGGCACCCCCGAAGAGATTCAACAAAGCCCGGTGGTGCGCGCTGCGTACCTGGGCATGGAACACTGAGCAGGCACCGCCATGACACACCCCTTGCTTGAAGTGCGCGCGCTGCGCGCTGGCTACGGCAAAGCCGAAGTGCTGCACGGCATCGACCTGCATGCCGACAAAGGCCAAGTCATCACTGTGATTGGCCCCAATGGCGCGGGCAAGTCCACCTTGCTCAACAGCTTGATAGGCTTGCTGCCCACGCGTGGCCAAGTACTCTACAAAGGCCAAGACATCAGCGCCTTAACACTGGAAGAACGCGTCTTGCTGGGGCTGGCCCTGGTACCAGAAAAACGTGAACTGTTTGGCAGCATGACGGTGCTGGACAACCTGGAGCTGGGCGGTTTTCGCCAAATGCGCTTGGGCAACCGCCAATGGCGCGAGCGCATGGCCGATGTGTTTGACCTGTTCCCGCGTTTGAAAGAACGCAGCAGCCAACTGGCCGGCACGCTGTCTGGGGGCGAACGCCAAATGCTGGCGGTGGGTCGCTCGCTGATGTCGCGTCCCGAAGTGCTGATGCTCGACGAACCCAGCTTGGGGCTGGCGCCACTGATCGTGAAAGAAATCTTTGCCATCATCGACACGCTGCGCCAGACCGGCGTGACCATCGTGTTGGTGGAGCAAAACGCCCGCGCTGCGCTGGCTGTAGCCGACCACGGCTATGTGCTGGAGATGGGCGGCGTCAGCCTGCACGGCGCTGCCACAGACCTGGCGCAAGATGCCCGCGTGATCGACACCTACCTAGGCGCCGCCCGCGCCAAAATCTGCCCGCCGCGTTGACACAGGGCCTGCACGCCCGCACCGAGAGCCCCCCATGAGCGACTACCAACCCCGTCTCGACGACATCCAATTCATCTTGAACCAGGTGCTGCATGCGCCAGAGCGTCTGGCCGAGCTGCCTGTGTTTCAGGAAGTCGATGCCGACCTGATGGCCCAAGTGCTGGAAGAAGCGGGCAAATTTGTCGCCGCTGAAATTGCGCCCTTGAACCGCAGCGGCGACGAGGTGGGTGCCCAGTGGCACCAAGGTGGCGTCACCATGCCGCCCGGCTTCAAAAACGCCTACCAAGCGTTTTGGCAAGCCGGTTGGGCCTCGCTCACCACCGCCACCGAAGATGGCGGCCAAGCCCTGCCTGCGGTGCTGGAGAGCGTGCTGTACGAATGGCTGTCCGCCGCCAACCACGGCTGGACCATGGCACCCGGCTTGCTGCATGGTGCCTATGAATGCATCAAACACCACGCCAGCGAGGCGCTGCAAGCGCAATACGCCAGCAAGGTGGGCACCGGTGAGTGGCTGGCCACCATGTGTTTGACCGAGCCACACGCGGGCAGCGACTTAGGCCTGGTCACCACCCGTGCCGTAACTCAGGCCGATGGCAGCTATCAGATTCGAGGCACCAAAATTTTCATCTCGGGTGGCGAACACGACCTGAGCGACAACATCGTGCATCTGGTGCTGGCCCGTCTGCCCGACGCACCGCCCGGCCCCAAAGGCCTGTCGTTATTTTTGGTGCCTAAGTTCTATGCCGACGGCAGCCGCAGCGCAGTGCACTGCGAACGCATCGAAGAAAAAATGGGCATCCATGGCAGCCCCACCTGCGTGATGCGTTTTGACGAAGCCACCGGTTGGTTGGTCGGTGAACTCGGGCGTGGCCTCAACGCCATGTTCGTGATGATGAATTCCGCCCGCCTGCACGTAGCCCTGCAAGGCGTGGGTCTGCTCGACGCCGCGTGGCAAAAAGCCGATGCCTATGCCCATGAGCGGCGCCAGATGCGCGCGCCCAAACCCGCTGGGGTCAAGGGCGAGGCGGTCGACTTCATCATCGAACACCCCGCAGTGCGCCGCATCTTGGACACACAACGCGCTTGGGTCGATGGCGCCCGCGTGCTGGCCTATAAAACTGGCTTGGCGCTGGACGTGGCCCAACACCACCCCGACGCCGCGCAGCGCGAATCGGCGCAGCGCTGGTGCGCACTGACCACCCCCATCTTGAAAGCCGCCTGCACCGAGCAAGGTTTTCATGGCGCCAGTGACTGCCTGCAGGTGTTTGGCGGCCACGGCTATGTGCGCGAATGGGGCATTGAGCAAAATCTGCGCGACGCCCGGATTGCCATGATTTACGAAGGCACCAACGAAATTCAAGCCATTGACCTGCTGATGCGCAAGGTGGTGGCCGACGGCGGTGCAGCCTTAGATGCCACCTTGGACGAACTAGCCCTTGGCCTGTCTGACGGCAACGTGCATGAGGCGCAGGTGCTCAACTTGTTTACCCAACTGCGCGCACTCACCGCCCAGGCCCTGACCACGGCGCAAGCGCCCGACGGCGCAGCGCGTCTGAGCTGGATCGCGGGCGACTACCTGCGCTTGGCCACCCTGGCCTTGCTGGGTTGGAGCTGGACGCAAATTGACGCGGCCGTGCAAGCCCAAGCCCCAACGAACGACACCACCAACCGCTGGCACGCACCTGCAGCCGCCTTGCGTGCCTGGGTGCTGCCTGAATTTGGCATGCGCGCCCAGATGGTGCGCTCACAGTGTGTCGGCGCATGAGTGACGGTTTAGACACCCGTTACTTGGAGTCGCTGCCGGGCTACAACACCCGACGCGCGGCGCTGACCATCATCAGCCGTTTCATGGACCGCATGGCCCAGTACGACTTGCGTCCGGCTGATTTCTCGGTGCTGTCCTTGATTGGGCACAACCCAGGCATCACCTCGCGCCAGCTGTGCAGCGCACTCAACATCTTGCCGCCCAACTTGGTGGGCTTGCTCAAGGGCATTGAAAAACGCCAGCTCATCAGCCGCAGCCCGCATCCCACCGATGGACGCGCCATGCGCTTGGCGCTCACCGCCAAAGGCAAGGCGCTGATGCAAGAGGCTGAAGCCACGGCGCTGGAGTCCGACCTGAGCGCGGCCTCGGCCCTGAGCCCGGGCGAGATCAACACCCTGATTGGCTTGCTGCAAAAGATTTACCTCGCGCCTACTTGAGCCTGACTTGGACTCAGCAGCCATCCGGCGCCCATGCGCAGCTTGGCCGTGCAGCGTTGGCCCCTGCACACACGCTTGGGGGCAGACCCACCGGCGGGCCGCTACACTCTGGGACTTTGAATTTTCTGACCCTCAAGGATTTGCCATGAACACCACCCCTTCCGGCCTGCAATACACCGACCACGTGGTGGGTGAAGGCGACACCGCAGCCGCTGGCCAGCACGTGACCGTGCACTACACCGGCTGGTTGTATGAAAACGGCGAACAAGGGGCCAAGTTCGACTCCAGCCGCGACCGCAACGACCCGTTCGACTTTCCGCTGGGCGCGGGCATGGTCATCAAAGGCTGGGACGAAGGCGTGCAAGGCATGAAGATCGGCGGTCAACGCACCCTGATCATCCCCCCAGGCTTGGGCTACGGCGCGCGCGGCGCGGGCGGTGCGATCCCACCCAACGCCACCTTGAAGTTCGACGTCGAGTTGCTGGGCCTGGAATAAGCCTGCGCCTCAAGCGTTCTCACGTGATTGAGCGGGGCGGACAGCCCCGCTTTGTTTTGCCCAGCATTTTTCCAAAAACCCTCTTGAAATAGGGTTGACCACCCTCAGCTTTGCTGGATCTCACAAAACCTAGCCTTACTGAACGTACACAAAGCATGTCTGACCCCATACCTAACCCCACTCCAGCGGCCTCTGACGCCCACCAGCCCGTCACCCCTGACTCAGATGCCACCCCCGACAACGCAGCACCGCTCGACCCTTTGTCGGCTGCACAGGCAGAAATCGCCGCTTTGCAAGCCAAAGTCGCCGAACTGCAAGACCAGTACGTGCGTGGCCAAGCCGAGGTGCAAAACGCCCGCCGCCGCGCCGACGACGAAGTCTCTAAAGCCCGCAAGTTCGCCTTGGAGAGCTTTGCCGACAGCCTGCTGCCCGTGGTCGACAGCCTAGAAGCTGGCCTGGCCGTGCAAACCGCCACGCCAGAGCAAATTCGGGAAGGCGCCGAGGCCACCCTGCGCCAACTCACCAGCGCCTTAGAGCGCAACAAGGTGATCGCCATCAATCCTGCGGCGGGTGCGAAGTTTGACCCAGCCCAGCACCAAGCCATCAGCGTGGTCCCGGCAGAACAAGAAGCCAACACCGTGGTGGCTGTGCTGCAAAAGGGTTACCTGATTGCCGAGCGCGTGCTGCGCCCGGCCTTGGTCACGGTGACGGCACCGAAATAAACACTTGAAAACGGCAGGGTGATCCACATCTACCGTTCATCTGAATTTAAAAAATCACTGGAGTAAGAACATGGGAAGAATCATCGGTATTGACTTGGGCACCACCAACTCGTGCGTGGCCATCATGGAAGGCAACACCACCAAGGTGATTGAGAACGCTGAAGGCGCCCGCACCACCCCTTCCATCATTGCGTACCAAGAAGACGGCGAAATTTTGGTCGGCGCGTCCGCCAAGCGTCAAGCTGTCA
>CAIMWY010000189.1 GCA_903845315.1 uncultured Burkholderiales bacterium | reverse complement strand
GTTGCTCGACGCCGAAGGCCGCTACGAGATCGGCCAGGAAGTGCTGCCGGTCGATGCCCTGAAGTTCAAGGACAGCCGCAAGTACCCGGAACGGCTGCAAGAGGCGCTCGACACCACCGAGGAGACCGACGCGCTGGTGGTGATCGGCGGCGCCATCTGCACGATTCCCGTGGTGGCCGCGGCCTTCGAGTTCGAATTCATGGGCGGCTCGATGGGCTCGGTGGTGGGCGAGCGCTTTGTGCGCGGTGTGCACACCGCCATTGAACAAAAAGTGCCGTTCATTTGCTTCACAGCAACGGGTGGCGCGCGCATGCAAGAAGGCTTGCTGTCACTGATGCAAATGGCCAAGACCAATGCATCGCTGACGCGCTTGGCCAAAAAAGGGTTGCCCTACATCAGCGTGTTGACCGACCCCACCATGGGTGGCGTGTCGGCTGGCTTTGCTTTTGTGGGCGACGTGGTGATTGCCGAACCCAAGGCCTTGATTGGCTTTGCGGGCCCACGCGTGATTGAAAGCACAGTGCGCGTGACCCTGCCTGAAGGCTTTCAACGCGCCGAGTTCTTGCAAACCAAAGGCGCGATTGACTTCATTTGCGATCGCCGTGAACTGCGCAAGACCATTGCCAACACCTTGGCCATGTTGCAACGCCAGCCTGCGGACGCCGTCAGCTAAACACACCCGACCCGGCTGAGGCCACTCAGCCCTCTACCTTTACTTCCCCCTCTCGATGTCTAACACCAACACCCCCGCCACGCCCGAAGCCGCTCCCGTCGACGAAAACCAATTGATCGCCGAGCGCCGAGAAAAACTCAAGGCGATTCGTGCGCGCCAAGCTCAGGGTCAAGGCGTGGCCTTTCCCAATGACTTCAAGCCCGCGCACCACGCCGCCACCTTGCACGAACTGCACGGTGATAAAACCGCTGAGGTGTTGACCGAAGAAGGTCAGTTGGCCAAGGTGGCCGGGCGCATGATGCTCAAGCGCGTGATGGGCAAGGCCAGCTTTGCCACGCTGCAAGACAGCACCGGGCGTATTCAAATTTATGTCACGCGCGACGATGTGGGCGAAGACATTTACGCCGACTTCAAGCACTGGGACTTGGGCGACATCGTGGCCTGCGAAGGCAAGTTGTTCAAAACGCGTACAGGCGAGTTGTCCATCCATGCCAGCAGCATTCGCATGCTCACCAAGAGCTTGCGCCCGATGCCCGACAAGTTTCACGGCGTGCATGACCCAGAGATCAAGTACCGCCAGCGCTATATCGATTTGATGACCGACGAAACAGCGCGCAAGCGTTTTGTGGCGCGCAGCAAAGCGGTCAGTGGCATTCGTGAGTTCATGGTGCAACACAATTTCTTGGAGGTTGAGACGCCCATGCTGCACCCCATTCCAGGGGGCGCGAATGCCAAGCCGTTCACCACACACCACAACGCGCTGGACCAAGAGATGTTTTTGCGCATTGCGCCTGAGCTGTACCTCAAGCGCTTGATCGTGGGTGGTTTTGAGCGCGTGTTTGAGATCAATCGCAACTTCCGCAATGAAGGTATTTCGGTACGCCACAACCCTGAATTCACCATGATGGAGTTCTATGCGGCGTATTGGAATTACCAAGACCTGATGCACTTCACCGAAGAGTTGGTGCGTGATGCGGCCATGAAAGCCGCAGGCACCTTGCTGCTGACCTACGGTGGCAGGCCGGTGGACTTAAGCCAGCCGTTCGAGCGCTTGACCATTCCTGAAGCGATTCTGAAATACACCGATGCCAGCGACAACGTGGGCAACGCCGAATGGTTGATCGAAGCGCTGAAAAAACTGGGATTCAAAGAAGACAAAGACAAGCTCAGCACACGCAGCTTGGCCAGCTTGCAAGTGATGTACTTTGAAGAGACGGTGGAAGAAAAGCTCTGGCAACCCACTTTCATTTGCGAGCACCCGGTGGAAATTTCGCCCTTGGCACGCGCCAGCGATGTGCGCCCTGAAGTGACCGAGCGCTTTGAGCTCTACATCACCGGTCGCGAGTTCGGCAATGGCTTCAGCGAGTTGAACGATGCCGAAGACCAGGCCGCACGCTTTCAAGCCCAAGTGGCGGCCAACGACAGCGGCGACGACGAAGCCATGTTCTTTGATCACGACTTTGTACGTGCGCTGGAATACGGCATGCCGCCCACCGGCGGCTGCGGCATCGGCATTGACCGCCTGATGATGTTGCTCACCGACAGCCCCAGCATTCGCGATGTGATTTTGTTTCCGGCCTTACGACGCGAGAGCTAGGCCCTGCGCTTGCCTACAAAAAAGCGAGGCCAGGCCTCGCTTTTTTGTGGTGCATTCAAGACTCACTGCGCTTGGAACCCGCTGTCTTTGATCATCTTGGCCCACACTTGGGTGTACGCACGTTCACGCTGCGCCAATTGCTGCGAGTTCATAAACCCCACGGTCAAGCCCATTTTGGTGAGTTGGTCGTTCACATCGGGCATGGCCAGCACTTTGGCAAGGGCTTGGCCAAAGTGGTCGGTGGTGGCCTTGGGTGTGCCTGTTGGGGCGAAAATGCCGTAGTACGGCAGATCTTCCAAGCCTGCCAAACCCAGTTCGGTGAAGGTGGGCACATCGGGCAAGGCCGCTTGGCGCTTGGCACCCAGCACCGCCACGATGCGGACTTTGCCGGCCTTGTGGTTTTCCATGAAGTCGGGCACCGAGCCCACACCGGCCGCAATTTGGTTGCCCAACATGTCGGCCATCATGGGTGCGCTGCCGCGATATGGTGCAGACACCAAGTCGAGTTTGTATTTCTCACCGACCACTTTGACCAAGAACTCTGGGGTTGAAGCGGGGGCTGGAATGCCTACTGCGCCTTTGCCAGCGGCTTGCGACTTGACCCACGCCACATACTCGTTGAACGACTTAGCCGGTGTGCCACCCGAGACCGCGAATGCGTTGACAAAGGTGGCAAAGCCCGCCACGGGAACAAAGTCTTGGGCCGAGTCAAAGCCAGGATTCTTCACCACCAAGGGCAAGATGGAGATGGTGTGGTCGTGCGACAAAAACAGCACCGTGCCATCGGCAGGCGATGCTTTGAGCGCTTGGGCTGCCAGTTGACCGCCCGCACCGGGTTTGTTCTCGACCACCACGGCCACACCCAATTCGTCTTTGAGTTTTTCCGCCAAGATGCGCGCTACCGCGTCGGTGCCGCCGCCCGGCGGGAAACCCACCATGAGTTTGATGGGCTTGCTCAGCTGTGCAGCGGCCAAGCCGCATGACAGCACAAGCGCCAACGCAGACAAGGACTGCAAGATGTGGGAAATAACCGATCGACGTGATGCAAACATGTGACAACTCCTTAGAAGCAATGACAGTCAGTAGGGAATGAAGATGGCGACACGTCAGATTACACGATGGGCGGCTCTTGAGGCGTTGGGCCGTCAGGGCTTTGCGCATGGTCGGGATCTTGGCCGAACTCACCCTCAGGCGAGTTTTTACGCGCTTCGCGCTCCTTGAGCTTTTCTTCTTTCTTCTTTTTCTTGGCCAATTCGCGTTGACGCTTTTCGTAGTTGTAGTTGGGGGTGGCCATGTTTATTTTTTCTCCAGAGGCGGTTTGCAGTCGAAACAAAAGAAGGCCAGTGTGCCCGCAAAACGGCGTTGACTGCCCAGACGACGCGGCTTGTGCACACCGCACTTCATGCAAGACATGGTTTCACCCACCTTGCCCATGCCGATGAAGGGTGAGCCATTTTCACGACTGGTGAAGCGAAGGCCGCTGTCATCGACTTGGTTTTTTCCATTTTTGGTGGCCATCTGCTTCCTAGGGGTTGGAGAGGAACTGGCTGCGGTTCAAGGCAACAAGTCCAGAGCCCGCACATAGGCGGGGTGGGTCATCAGCGCGTCCCAGGCTAGCGGCGAATGGGTGGGTAACAGCGATTGTCGGCGTTGTTCGCTGGCATCGCTGGCTTGCCAGCTGTTTTTCAACAAACCTTCGGTTAATTCGGTGAGCATATCGTCCAAGGCCCTGCCTTGGTCTGGCGACTGCGCCAGACTTTGGTTGCACAGGAGGACCAGGTCGCATCCGGCGTTGAGCGCTGCCATGGCCGCTTGGGCAAAGCTGAGCTCTCGGCCTTGGATACAGCGTGCGCCGGCCATCGACAGGTCGTCACTGAAGATGGCGCCATTGAAATGCAATTGACCGCGCAAGATGTCTTGCAACCAGCGCGGCGAGAAGCCCGCTGGCAGCGGATCGACCTTGGGGTAGATGACATGGGCCGGCATTACGCTGCTGAGCGTTGTGGTAAGCCAGGTGTAGGGCAAGGCGCAGTCGTTCAACACCGCTTTGAGGCTGCGTTTGTCGACCGGAATGTCCACATGCGAGTCGGCTTTGACAAAGCCATGTCCGGGAAAGTGTTTGCCGCAGTTGGCCATGCCAGCCAACAACAGACCGTGCATCAGACTTTTGGCCAAGGCGGCGACCACGCGCGGGTCACGGTGGAAAGCGCGGTCGCCAATGACGCCGCTCTCGCCGTGGTCAAGGTCCAACACAGGGGTGAAGCTGAAGTCGACGCCGCAAGCGCGCAGTTCGCTGGCGAGCACATAGCCACAGGCGGTGGCCGCGTCCATGGCCGCGAGGGCACCACTGCCGCGATGGAATTCTCCGCTGACGCCTCTGGCATCGCTCATCCAACGTTCGCCCAAAGCGCGCATGGATGGGATGTGGGTGAAACCGTCGGTGCGAAAGCGCTGCACGCGCCCGCCTTCGTGGTCCACGCAAATGAGCGAGCTTAGGGCGGTCTGGGTGCCCGTTGCACTGGTCACGGTATCACGATAG
>CAIMWY010000188.1 GCA_903845315.1 uncultured Burkholderiales bacterium | reverse complement strand
GCCACGATGCCTTGGATGCCGCGTGTGTCCAGCGCTGCCGTTTGGAATGGAAAGATGCCCGACTGCGAATGGCTCATCAGCACCGCGCCTTTGAGTTGTTGTGCCAACTGCGACAAGGCGGGTACGGTGGGGTTGGGGGTGGGCAAGGCGTTGAGCCAGTCGGGCACCATTTGTTTGAAAAATTCGCCTTGCGCCTCTAAGGGGAACTGCATGCCGGGGAACACTTCGGGGTACTTGGCACCAAAGCGGAAGATGGCCCACGCGCCTTCTTGTGAGGCGCCGAACACCTGTGGCAAGGTGTCCGCACTGGCCTTGCCGGCTTTGACTTGCACGATGGCCGAGGGGTTGGCGGCCGAGCGTCCGCGCGAGACTTGGTCGATCACATACGTGGGGTAGCCACGGCGCACAAACAACTCGTCCCAGCCCATGCGGCCATCGGGTGTGGACTCCCAGGTTTTGCCGGTCAGGCAGCAGCCGTGGATGAGCACCAGCGGTGGGCGCTTGGCGGCCACAGGCTCTTGAAAGCGCACATACATTTGTTCCACCGCAATCGTGCCTGAGGGGGCGTAAGCGGGCAGCAGCGACAGGTGGGCCGACTCGATGTTGCGCCCGCCCACGAAGAAGCTGCCTTGTTTGGCGATGGTCAGGGGTCCGTTGTCAGAGGTCGAGGTGGGGGCGCTGGCGCAGCCGCTGAGTGCGAGCGCAGTCAAGGTTGCCGCGAGCGCGGCCATGATCTTGGTCATCGTGTCTCCTTTTTCCAGAATATATGAGACAGCGCCTGTGCGCCTTGTAACCTTCATGACTGTCTTGGCTGCAGGCCTAGGCCATGATGCGCGCACATCACAACAGGAGCAGACACATGATTCGCCGTTTTTCACGCGTCACTGCCGCTTTGGCGCTGGGTCTTGTGGCATTGAACGCACAGGCGCAGAGTTTCCCCAGCAAGCCCGTGCGCTTGGTCATTCCCTTCGCACCAGGCGGCAGCACCGACGCCAGTGCACGCATCATCCAAGACAAGCTCAGCACCCTCTGGGGACAACCCTTGGTGATTGACACCAAGCCCGGCGCCAACACCATCATTGGCACCGACCTGGTGGCCAAAAGCCCGGGTGACGGCTACACGCTGCTGTTGACCTCGACCGCCTATGTGGTCAACCCCAGCATGTACCAAAAGCTGCCGTATGACCCGATGAACGATTTCATCCCGGTGACCATGGTGTCGGTGTCTTCCTTTGCCTTGGTGACCCCCGTGACCAGTTCGATCAAGTCGATCAAAGAAGTGCTGGCCATGGAGCGCGCCAAGCCAGGCGGCTTGGCGTTTGGGGTGTCTGATTCGAGTGCGGCGCTGTCTGGGCATTTGTTCAACATGATGGGCAAAACCAATATGCAAAACGTGTCGTACAAAGGCGCAGGTCCTTTGATGACCGACTTGGCCGGTGGCCATGTGCCGTTGGGCATTGCCGCCGTCAGCTCGGTGCAAACCCAGGTGCGCGCGGGGCGTGTGCGCATCTTGGGGGTGGGTTCGACCAAGCCCTCGTCGCTGTTTCCGGATGTGCCCACCATTGCCGCCGACATTCCGGGCTATGAAGCCACCTCATGGTTTGGTTTGTTTGCGCCCAAGGGCACACCCAAAGACGTGGTGGCCAAGATTCAGCGTGACGTCTCTGGCGTGCTGAAAGACCCCGAGATTCAAAAACGTTTCTTTGACATTGGCGCCGAAGTCGGCGGCCAAAGCAGCGATGACTTTGCCGTACGCGTGCGCAGCGACATGGAGCTGTGGGCCAAGGTGGCCAAGTCAGCTGGCATCAAACCCGAATAAACACCAATAAGGACTGAGTTCATGGATTTCAAAACCGAAGGGCGCGACGGCATGCGCATCGACTGGGATGTGCCCATCGTGATGGACG
>CAIMWY010000187.1 GCA_903845315.1 uncultured Burkholderiales bacterium | reverse complement strand
GACGCATTACCTGGTCGAGGATGGACAAGGCTTTGAAAAAGCTTTGCAGATTGCCGAAAAAATTACAAAAAATGCACCATTGGCAAACTTTGCTGTGATTCAAGCCATTCCAAGAATTGCAGAGCAAGATCCAGCCGCAGGCTTGTTCACAGAAATGTTGATGGTGGGCATTGCACAAGATGACGATGAAGCAAAAAAACGCTTGGCCGATTTCCTTTTGCGCAAACAGGGCAAAGTGAGCAAAACATGAGTGTGCCAGGCGAACTTGCAACCGTTGGCGATGTATTTCGACATTGGGCGAAGGCGCAGCCCGACAAACTTGCATTGGAAAATCTGCAGGGGGCCAAGCGCAGCTTCTCGCAACTCAACGACAACATCAACCGTTTCACAAATCGCTTGATCGAATTAGGCGTAAAGCAAGGTGATCGTGTCGCAATTTTGTCACGCAACACCCTGGAGTACATCGAGACTTTTGGTTTATCCAAGGCCGGCATCGTCGTCGTTCCGCTGAACTGGCGACTACAGCCTGACGAGTTGCTCCGTTTGATTGCACACAGCGAGGCCGTGGCTGTGTTGGTCGAAGACTTTTTTTCATCGACCGGTGATGTGCTCAAAATGAAAGCCTCAGCTGTGATGCACTGGATCGCTATGGGCGAAGATAAAACAGGCTGGCACAACTATGCGCAACTTTCAAGCACTGGATCAAGCCGGGAGATTGATCACGTTGTAACCAGCAAAGATCCTTTGTGCATCATTTATACAAGCGGCACAACTGGACTCCCCAAAGGTGTCTCCATCAGCCATGGCGGCGCATTGTGCAACTGTCGTATCGCAGTGGATGAGATGCTTCAAATGGTGCAAGACGACCGCACCATGGTGGTCATGCCACTGTTTCACGTGGGCGGCATGTGGTACCACTGCTTTCCAAGCATCGCTTCAGGATGCACAACGCTTGTGCTCAATGAGTTCAACCCTGCGACGGTATTGAACGCGCTTGTAGCGTTCAGAATCAGCAACGTCCATCTTGTGCCCACCATGATTGCTGCATTGATCAAGCAACCCCAGGTCAGAGATATTGATTTAAGCCATGTCCGGTTGTTGTTTTACGCAGCTTCCTCGATGCCAGCCGCATTGCTTAAACAAGCGATGGAAATTTTTCCAGCCTGCGGGTTTGCGCAAGCTTATGGCTCAACAGAGGGGGGCGTGGTGACCGTCTTAGACCCTGAATCGCACCTGCGTTCAAAAACCCCCATGGGAGAGCATCTGTTGGCCTCATGCGGTCGCCCCATGAGTGAACGAGAGGTTCGTATCGTTGACGATGAAGAGCGTGTCGTGCCATTCGGTTCTATCGGTGAAATCGAGGTCAGAAGTCCTGGCCTGATGAGTGCTTACTGGAAAGACGACACCAAAACTCGTTCAGCCGTCCATGGCGGTTGGCTGAAAACCGGTGACATGGGTTATTTTGATGGCGAGGGTTTTCTCTACATCGTGGACCGGCGCAACGACATGATTGTGACGGGTGGAGAAAATGTTTTCCCAACAGAAGTTGAAAGCGTGCTTTTTGAAAATCCTGACATTCTGGAGGCGGCTGTTTTTGGACTTCCAGATCCTCAATGGGTAGAAACTGTGGCGGCAGCCGTTGTGCTGAAGTCAGGCACAGTCGCGGATAGTGCAAGCATTCAACTTCACGTGCGGCAAACACTTGCATCCTACAAATGCCCGACTCAGATTTACTTTGTTGAACAACTTCCGAAAAGTGCAGTGGGCAAGGTTCTTCGAAAAGACCTCAAGAGCAAATACAGCAACCAGGGAGAAAGCACCCCATGATTTTCGAAACGGATGAGACCAGAGAGTACCGTCACCACATTGCACGATGGGTCGATGAGCGCCTCATGCCCCAGGCCGAGGCACTTGACCGGTCAGGCGAATTTTCCCATGCGTTATTTCGTGAAATTGGCGAGTTGGGCTACCTGGGAACGATGTACCCGCAAGAAGCTGGCGGCAGTGGTCTCGACCAACCCTACACCTGCTTCACGATTCTGTGTGAAGAGCTGGCAAGGGCCTCCGTTGGTTTTGCTGCAGGCGTGTGCATGCAAGGTTCAACAGCCACGCACACGCTATACGCCTGGGGGGACGAAGAGGTCAAGACCAATTACTTTTTACCCGCCTTACGCGGCGAGAAAATTGGTGCATTTGCGATCACCGAACCCAATGCAGGGTCTGATGCAGCCTCCCTGAAAACAAAAGCCACGAAAACTGAGGGGGGTTGGTTGCTCAACGGTGGCAAAGTTTTCACCTCGAATGGCACGGTGGCAGACTTCATCACCGTCGTGGCAACAACCGACCCTAGCCTGAAAGCCAAAGGTCTTGAACTGTTCTTGGTAGACACCCAAACAAAAGGTTTCTCTGTCGGTCGAAAGCTGGATAAATTTTCGGTGAATTGCTCGGATACAGGTGAGCTGGTTTTTGACAACGTCTTTGTGCCTGACAACCGCCGTCTCAACAACGGCAGCAGTGGCAGTTCATTCTTGAATGCCTACCAAGCTTTGACAGTGGACCGGATATTCACAGCAGCTTTGGCCATTGGTGTTGGACGGGCTGCGTATGACGCCTCGCTGCGATACATTCAAGAGCGTCAGCAGTTTGGGCAAGCTGTAGGCAAATTTCAGGCAGTTCAGTTTCGACAAGTCGACATGCTGGCCAAGTTAGAAGCTGCAAGCCTTTACACCTACCATGCAGCGCATTTGGCCGATCAGTCCAAAGACATCACGCGCGAAGCTGCCTTGGCAAAAATCATTGCCGCTGAAAACTGCCATGAAGTCTGTCATATGGCCATGCAAAATTATGGCGGCTGGGGTTTGATGAACGAGTTTCCAGTCCAGAGGTTCTTACGTGATTCCTATTTCCCCATGGTCGGTGGCGGCACCGGTGACATCATGCGGTTGATCGTTGCCCGTCAAATTGGTTTGTGAAAAAAGTGTTTTAATTTTTAACAAGGAGACATCATGAAACAAAAATCCCTCATTGCTCTTGCACTGGCCTCAATGGTTGGCTTGCACGCCCACGCTGACGTCAAAGTTGGCGTGATCGTAGGCGCCACAGGGCCCGGTGCATCACTGGGCATTCCCTACAAAAACACCTTCTCGGTGTTGCCTAAAACGCTAGGTGGTGAAGCGGTTCAATACATCATCATGGACGATGGCACCGACCCGACCAATGCGGTCAAGCATGCCCGCAAATTGATCACCGAAGACAAAGTTGATTTGATCATTGGCTCGAGCAGCGTTCCCGCAGCAACATCCATCACCGATATCTCTTCTGAGTTGAAAACGCCCCAAATTGCCTTGTCCCCCGTGGGACCGGCAGCCTCAAAAAATCCTTGGGTATTCACCATTCCTCAACCTGCTTCCATCATGATGGGGGCCGTTGCCGATCACATGAAAGCCAACAACGTCAAAAACGTGGCCTACATTGGTTACTCGGATGCTTGGGGTGATTTGGTGCTGAATGGTTTGAAAACCCACGCCGATTCAGCAGGCGTCAAGATCGTCGCTGAAGAGCGTTACGGTCGCAACGACACCTCTGTGGCGGGTCAGATATTGAAAATCTTGGCGACCAATCCTGACGCGGTCGTGGTAGGTGGCTCTGGCACCCCAGGTGCACTGCCCCATGTCACCTTGGCTGAGCGTGGCTACAAGGGCAAGGTCTACCACAACCATGGCGTTATCAACAAAGACTTCCTGCGCGTGGGCGGTAAGAATATTGAAGGCGGCTTTGCCCCCACTGGCCCCGTGATGGTTGCAGAGCAACTGCCTGACAGCAACCCTACGAAGAAACCTTCGCTTGAATTCATCAAGTCTTACGAAGCCTCGTTTGGAGCCGGCAGTCGTAACGCTTTCGCAGCGTATTCCTACGACGCCTATTTGCTGGCAGGCAACGCTGTGGCTGAAGCAAGCAAAAAAGCAAAATCAGGCACGCCTGAGTTTCGTCAGGCACTTCGCGATGCACTTGAACGCGTTAAAAATGTCAATGGCACCCACGCGGTTTACAACATGACGGCAACAGACCATGCAGGCGTTGACGCGCGCGCTCGGGTGCTGGTGGTGATTGAAAACGGTGACTGGAAACTGGTCAAGTAATTGGCTTCTAGGACACCAAGCGGGGCGTGATCGCCCCGCTTTTTTTAAAAGATTTTGACAATCATGGATTTCACAATTGCAGCATTGCTCACCCAAGACGGCGTCATCACTGGCGCTGTCTATGCCTTGCTGGCCATGGGAATCGTTCTTGTATTTTCTGTGACACGGGTGATCTTTGTTCCGCAAGGCGACTATGTGGCTTATGCTGCATTGACCATGGCGGCCCTGCAAGCAGGTAAAACACCGGGTGTCATTTGGCTTTTACTGATTCTTTCGGTGCTTGCCACGTTGATGGAATTGACACAGCACGTTCGCGCAAAAAATTTAAGAAAAATTCCGCGCGCACTCACCAAGTTCTTGGGATGGCCCGCGCTGTGGGTCTTACTCGCTTATTTTTTGGCACCCGTTCAGTTGCCGATTTATGTGCAGGCAGCCCTGACACTTTCATTGGTCACGTGCTTGGGACCCTTGCTCTACAGGGTGGCCTTCCAGCCTGTGGCGAGCGCATCGGTCCTTGTCTTGCTGATCATTTCAGTCGCTGTGCATTTGGCAATCACAGGACTGGGATTGATTTTTTTCGGTCCAGAGGGGTCAAGAACAACCCCATACAGTGATGCCAGGTTCTCGCTGGGCCCACTTCAAATCACAGGGCAATCCATCTGGGTGTTGGCGGCAACTGCGCTAGCCATCGTAGGCTTGTACCTATTTTTCACCCACACCTTGCGCGGCAAAGCCCTCCAAGCTACCGCCATCAATCGCGTGGGCGCCCAATTGATGGGCATCCGTTCCAATGAAGCCGGGTCGCAAGCTTTTTTTCTCTCCGCAATGATTGGCGGACTGTCTGGGTTGCTTATCGCACCGATCACCACCATCTTTTATGACACCGGATTTTTGATTGGTTTGAAAGGGTTTGTTGCTGCCATTGTGGGCGGTTTGTTCAGTTACCCCTTGGCTGCCATGGGTGCATTGCTGGTGGGCTTGATTGAAGCATTCGCTTCTTTTTGGGCCAGTGCTTTCAAAGAAGTCTTGGTGTTCACATTGATCCTGCCCGTGCTGCTCTGGAGATCGCTGCGAGCCCATCACTCTGAGGAGGACGAAGAATGATTCGTACCCGTCACCTCTATGCGCTTTTTGCGCTGCTCATGGCCATCGCGCCATGGGTGTTCTCTGAATCATTGATCACCATCAGCAACTATGCAGGCTTGTTTTGCATGGTCAGCATCGGGTTGGTGCTGCTGACTGGCATTGGTGGGATGACCTCTTTTGGACAAGCGGCGTTCGTGGGCGTAGGGGCCTACACCAGCGCTTACCTGAGTACGGTCAGTCAATGGTCGCCTTGGTTGACGCTGTGTGTGGGTGTTGCCATCGCTGTGTTCATTGCCTTGCTTTTAGGCGCATTGACTTTGAAATTGGCGGGTCATTACTTACCACTGAGCACCATTGCCTGGGGACTGAGTTTGTATTACCTGGCAGGTAACCTTCAGTTCTTAGGTGGACACAGTGGCATCAGTGGCGTGCCCAGCCTCGTGCTCTTCAACATCCACATTGATTCAGGCCGAAATTTCACCTACTTTGTGTGGATATCAGTTGGCATTGCTGTTTGGCTATCTAGCAACTTATTGAGCTCACGTGAAGGTCGGGCCATACGGTGCTTGAAAGGCGGACGCACCATGGCCTCAGCCATGGGTGTGAATGTTCCCCTTGTGAAACTCAAGGTCTTTGTGCT
>CAIMWY010000186.1 GCA_903845315.1 uncultured Burkholderiales bacterium | reverse complement strand
ATTGCCAACGGCCGCGACGAAGGCGTGACCAAACTGCTGTTTGACGATTCACCCGAGGCCCACGGCCACGGCAAGATCTTGGGCGGAGGCATGGTGGGCACGCATGCGGGCGACATGATTGGCGAGATCGCACTGGCCATCGAGATGGGCGCAGACGCCGTGGACATCGGCAAAACCATCCACCCACACCCCACGCTGGGCGAAAGCATCGGCATGGCGGCGGAGGTGGCGCATGGGAGTTGTACGGACTTGCCGCCTAGCAAGAGGTAAACGCTTCAAGCTGTAAATCAAAAAGTCCGGACGGGGAACCGAACGGGCTTTTTGTATTCTGCAAGTTTCAGCTTTGCAGCCACAAATCTAGTGGCATGCCCCCCGTGCCAATGATCAGCGGCTGGGCCTGAGGAAACTGCTGCGCAAATGCGCTCAGGCCTGACACATTGCCCATGTTGTGCCCGCTTTTCACTTCCAGTGCGTGCAGTGTTTGGCCGTCGCGCAGCACGTAGTCCACTTCTTTTTGGCCGTTGTTCCAGTAGTGGATGAGGGGGTGGCGGCTGCTGTGCGTCAAGTGCCGGGCCAGCAGCTCGGTGCCCACGGCGCTCTCGGCCAGACGGCCCCATACATCGGGGCGTGCTTGCGCCGCTTGCAGTCCCACACCTTGCGCGACCCAATGGCAGCCCATCAGGGCGTTGTTGAACACTTGCAGCTTGGGGCTGGATGCCCGCTGGCGCACCACTTGGCCCATGTATTTGGGCAGGCCGCAGGCCATACCTGCCCCTTCGAGTAGGTCGAGGTAGTGGGCGAGGGTGGTGGTGTTGCCCGCATCGTCGAGCTGGCCCAGCATCTTTTGGTAGCTCAGAATTTGGCCGCTGTATACGCAGGCCAGGTCAAACACGCGGCGCAGCAGGGCGGGCTTTTGCACGGGGGCCATCAGCAGCACGTCTTTGCTGATGGTGGTTTCGATCAGCGCGTCGCTCACATAAGCGGCCCAGCGAGTTTCATCGTGCACCAAGGGGGCTGCGCCGGGGTAGCCGCCATAAAAGATGAACTGCTCCAAGCTAAAGCCAAAGGCGTCGCGCATTTCGGCGTAGCGCCAGTGGCCCAGGCGGGTGATCTCAAACCGCCCGGCCATGCTTTCGCTCAAGCCCCGTGCAATCAGCAGCGGGGCCGAGCCGAGGATGACCACACGTACATCGCGACCCGCGGCGGTATCCTCGTCCCACAGGCGTTTGACTTCTTCGGTCCAGTTGGACACTTTTTGGATCTCGTCCAGCACCAGCACGCAGCTGCCCGCTTGGGCCGCGAGCGCTCGGGCCACCTGCCATTGGGTTCCCAGCCAGACTTGGCCTTGCAGACCGGGGCCATCGGCACTGGCACTGTGCTGGGCTTTGGGGCTGGTGCTTGGCTTGTCTTGCGCGTCCCGTTGCAAGCGCTCCAGCGCCTGGCGCACCAGTGTGGTTTTGCCCACTTGGCGGGGGCCAGCGACCACCTGTAAAAACAGACGCGGCT
>CAIMWY010000185.1 GCA_903845315.1 uncultured Burkholderiales bacterium | reverse complement strand
CGCACCACCACTTGGCCGTTTTCCACCATGGCACGGTCTTTGGTCGCGTGCACGCCCAAAATCGCAGACTGCGGTGGGTTGATGATCGGGGTCGACATCATGGAGCCGAAGGTGCCGCCGTTGGAGATCGAGAACGTCCCACCCGTCATTTCTTCGAGGCCCAATTTACCGTCACGGGCTTTCACGCCGAATTCGGCAATCTTTTTCTCGATGTCAGCAAAGCTCATTTGGTCGGCATTGCGCAAGATGGGCACCACCAAACCACGTGGCGAGCCCACAGCGATACCGATGTCAAAGTAGCCGTGGTACACGATGTCGTTGCCGTCCACCGAGGCGTTGAGCACTGGGAACTTCTTCAAGGCATGCACGGCTGCTTTGACGAAGAAGCTCATGAAGCCTAGCTTGACGCCGTGTTCTTTTTCGAAACGCTCTTGCATGCGTTTGCGCATCTCCATGACTGGCGCCATGTTGATTTCGTTGAAAGTGGTCAAGATGGCGTTGGTGGACTGCGACTGCAACAGACGCTCAGCCACGCGCGCGCGCAGACGTGTCATGGGTACGCGCTGCTCAGGACGGTCGCCCAAGTTCACGACAGCAGGTGCCGCGACTTGTGGCAACGCCTTGGTTGGAGCGCCCGTAGGAATGACACTCGGTGCAGCCACGGCAGCCAACACATCACCTTTGGTGACGCGGCCATCTTTGCCTGTACCAGACACCGAGCCAGCAGCCAGGTGGTTGTCGGCCATCAGTTTGGCGGCAGCAGGCATGGCCACGCCGGCTTTGCTGCTCGAAACGGCGGCAGCGGCCACAGGTGCAGCAACAGCGGGGGCAGCAGCAGGTGCGGCGGCGGGCGCCGCAGCAGCCACTTTGCCATCGGTGTCGATGCGGGCAATCAGCTGCTCGGCAGTCACGGTACCGCCATCAGCCACCAAGATTTCAGACAACACGCCAGCAGCGGGTGCAGGCACTTCAAGCACCACTTTGTCTGTTTCGATTTCGATCAGGATTTCGTCAGCCGCAACAGAGTCGCCGACTTTCTTTTTCCACTGCAGCATGGTGGCTTCGGCCACGGACTCGGACAACTGCGGAACTTTGACTTCTACGATAGCCATATGAATTCTTTCTGTATTTGTTTCTTTGTTCTGGGACGAGGTTTATTTGGTCAGCACGAAGCCCTTGAGCTTGCCAAACGCGCCTTCGACCAGCGCTTTTTGTTGCTCTTGGTGCAGGTGCGAGTAACCCACGGCAGGCGACGCCGAAGCGGCGCGACCTGAGTAGCCCAGTTTTTGACCTGCGGTCATGTTCTCGTGGATGTAATGCTGCACGAAGAACCAAGCGCCTTGGTTTTGTGGCTCGTCTTGGGTCCACACCAACTCGGACACGTTAGGGTACTTCTTGAGTTCGGCAGCAAAGGCTTTGTGTGGGAAGGGATAGAGCTGTTCCACGCGCAAAATCGCCACGTCGTCTGCACCCATCTCCTCACGTTTTTTGACCAAGTCGTAGTAGACCTTGCCCGAGCACGCCAACACGCGCTTGACCTTGTCGGCCTTGAGCGCCTTGTTTTCAGGAATGACCGTTTGAAAGCTGCCTTTGGTGAACTCAGACACAGGCGATGTCGCGTCTTTGTTGCGCAGCAGCGACTTGGGCGTGAAGATGATCAAAGGCTTGCGCAGGTCGCGCACCATCTGGCGACGCAACACATGGAAGATTTGGCTGGCCGTAGTGGGTTGCACGATTTGCATGTTGGTGTCAGCGGCCAACTGCATGAAGCGCTCGAGGCGTGCCGAGCTGTGCTCTGGGCCTTGGCCTTCGTAGCCGTGGGGCAGCATCAAGGTCAAGCCATTGACACGACCCCACTTGACTTCACCCGAAGCGATGAACTGGTCAATCACCACTTGGGCGCCGTTGGCGAAGTCACCAAATTGAGCTTCCCAAATCACCAAGGTGTTGGGATCGTTGGAGGCGTAGCCATATTCAAAGCCCAACACGGCTTCTTCGGACAAGATCGAGTCGATCACCACAAACGGCGCTTGTTTATCGGCCACGTTTTGCAGCGCCACATAAGTGCCGGTGTCCCACTTTTCACGCTTTTGATCGTGAATCACAGCATGGCGGTGAGTGAACGTGCCACGGCCGCAATCTTCGCCCGACAAACGCACTGGGTAGCCGCTAGCCACCAAGGAGGCAAAAGCCATGTGCTCACCCATACCCCAGTCCACAGGAACTTCACCGCGGCCCATCGCTGCTCGGTCGTCGTACACTTTTTTAACCAACTGGTGCGGAGTGACAGAGTCAGGGATGTGGGTCACGCGTTCGGCCAAGCGCTTCCACTCAGCCATTGGGATGGCGGTGTCCCCAGCATCGGTCCACTTCTTACCCAAGAAAGGCGACCAATCGACGGTGAACTTGGTCTTGAAATTGGTCAGTACCGGGTCGGTGGTGTTCTTGCCTGCATCCAAAGCTGCACGGTAAGTTTTGATCATTTGGTCACCCAAACCATCGCCCAAACCTTGAGCGGCCAGTTTGTCGGCAAACAGCTTGCGGGTGCCCGGATGTGCCGTGATTTTTTTGTACATCAGCGGCTGTGTGAGCGCAGGTGTATCTTGCTCGTTGTGGCCCAACTTACGGAAACACACGATGTCGACCACCACATCCTTGCGGAAGGTCATACGGTATTCAAGCGCCAGTTGGGTAGCCAACACCACGGTCTCAGGATCGTCTGAGTTCACATGCAAGACGGGTGCTTCAACCATCTTGACGATGTCGGTACAGAACACGCTGGAGCGCATATCGCGCGGGTCAGAGGTGGTGAAACCGATTTGGTTGTTGATGATGATGTGTACCGTGCCGCCTGTGGAGTAACCACGGGTTTGGGCCAGAGCAAATGTTTCTTGGTTCACACCTTGGCCGCCAAAAGCGGCGTCGCCGTGCACCAACACGGGCAGCACCTGGCTGCCTTTGGGGTCGCCACGGCGGTCCATGCGGGAGCGCACCGAGCCCTCGACCACGGGGTTGACGATTTCCAAGTGAGATGGATTGAACGCCAAGCTCAGGTGAACAGGACCGCCAGGCGTGGAGACGTCCGAGCTAAAGCCTTGG
>CAIMWY010000184.1 GCA_903845315.1 uncultured Burkholderiales bacterium | reverse complement strand
GCCAAACGACGGCCTTTCAAAATCGCGGCGGCTTGGCGCATGTCGTCCAAGCGGCCGTTGGTGCAGGTGCCAATCAGCGCGAAGTTGATTTTTTGACCGATCACCTCGTGGGCGGCCACCACATCGTCCACCGCATGCTTGCGCGCCACTTGGGGCGCGAGTTGCGAGGCGTCGATGTCCAGCCGATCGGCGTACACCGCATCGGCATCGGCAAACACGGGCTGGGGGGGACGCGCACCGTGCGCCGCCAGCCAGGCGAAGGTTTTGTCATCGGCTTCGAGCAGCGCGGCCTTGGCACCCAGCTCGGCGGCGTGGTTGGCCAGGGTCATGCGGTCGTCAATTTCCATGGCGCTCACGGCCGAGCCCACATACTCGATGGCACGGTAGTTCAAACCCTCCGCCCCAAAGCGGCCCAGCATGTAAAGCGTCAAGTCTTTGGCCCAGACACCCGGCTGCAAGCGCCCGTTGAGCGTGACGCGCACCGACTCGGGCACACGCAGCCACACTTTGCCGGTGGCCATGACAGCACTCACGTCGGTGCCTTCAATCCCAGTGCCAAAGGCATTGAACGCGCCGTAGGTGACCGAGTGCGTGTCGGTGCCCACCACCAAGTCACCACAGGTCAGGTGGCCGCCTTCGGGCAGCACCTGGTGGCAAATGCCCTCGCCAATGTCGTACAACTGGCTGCCATGCTCTTTGGCAAAACGGCGCATCGCGCTGTGGCCTTGCGCAGCTTCCAGCGTGGGCGGCGGTGAAAAATGGTCCAGCACCCATGCGGTCTTGGAGGCAAAGGGCAACTTGGCATCCATCTTCTCGACCATGCGAATGGCGTTGGGTGCACGGGCGTCATGCACCATCGCGTAGTCCACGTGAGCCACGACGATGTCGCCCGCGTGTACCTGGGTCTGGCCCGAACGTTGGGCCAGTATCTTTTCAGCCATGGTGGCGCTCATGTCACTCTCCGTTGATGCCGGCACTGCGCACAATCGCGCCCCACTTGTCGCTTTCCACCCGCATGTAGCGCGCGGTGTCTTCGGGGGAGGTGGGTGTGGGGGCCAAGCCCAGTTTGCGCAGCTGCGCGGCCACCTGGGGGTCGTTCAAGGTGGTGGTGATCACCTCGTTCAAACGTTTCACCACCTCGGGCGGCGTGCGCAGCGGCGCGGTGAAGGCGTACCAGTTGACCGCCTCAAAACCGGTGTAACCCAACTCTGCGATGGTGGGCACGTTGGGCAACACGTCCATGCGTTTGGCACTGGTCACGGCCAGCGGGCGCAATTTACCGTTTTGGATGAACTGCATGGCATCGGTCGGGCTGGAGAAGATCGACGGCAACACCCCACCCAACAAATCGTTCATGGCGGGCGCGCCACCCCGGTACGCCACGTGCTGGTTGTTGAGGTTGGCCGTGGCCTTGAACAGTTCACCCGCCAGGTGCCCTGCACTGCCAATGCCCGAAGAGCCAAACGACATCCGCGAGCGCTCGGCCTTGCCTTGGCGCACATAGTCGTCTAGCGAACGGATGTCGCTGTTGGCGTTGACCACCAAGACATTGGGAAACACGATGGCCATGCTCAAGGCCTGCATGTCCGTCACAGGGTTGTAGCTGAGCTTGTTGATATGCTGGTTGACCGCCAGCGAGCCGATGGTGCCCAGCATGATGGTGTAGCCGTCGGCCGGTGCTTTGACCAATTGCTCAGAGGCAATGTTGCCGCCTGCGCCGGGGCGGTTTTCAATCACCACCGACTGCTTGAGCAACTCGGCCATACGCGGCGCCATGATGCGCGCCACCGTGTCCGAGCTGCCGCCCGGTGCAAAACCTATCAACAACTTGACGGGTCGGGCTGGAAAAGGCTCGGCTGCTTGCACAGCAGACAGACCTGCAAAAAAAACGGCACCCAAAAGTGCCGCTAAAAACCGTCGTGTAGTCATGTTTTCTCGCAAGTGGCTAATCGACCTTTGCACCCGAATCTTTGACGATGCGCGACCAGCGCTGCAAGTCGTCACGCACGATGATAGCCAGTTGGTCTGCCGTGCCCTTGAAAGGCTCACATCCCAGAGTCGCCAACTTGTCTTGGGTTTCCTTAGCGTCGAGCGCTTTGGCCACCTCGTCTTGAATCTGCGCCAAGATGTGTTTGGGCGTGCCAGCCGGCGCAAACATGCCATACCAAGGCGTGGCGCCAAAGCCTTTGACCGTCTCGCCAATCGTGGGCACATCGGGCAGCGCAGCCAAGCGCTTTTCGTTCACCACGCCCAAGACCTTGAGCTTGCCCGAGCGGATGAAGGCAATGGACGAGGGCATGCTTTGCACCGACAGTGGCACTTGCCCACCCACCACATCGGTGGCGGCCATGGCGGCGCCTTTGTAGGGAATGTGTTGCAGCTGGATGCCCGTGGCTTTTTGCAGCATCTCGCCAATCAGGTGGTTCAAGGTGCCGTTGCCCGCAGAGGCAATGGCCAGCGGCTCGGGCTTGGACTTGGCCAGTGCAATCAACTCGGCCACGGTGTTGGCCGGCAAGGTGGGGTTGGCCACCAACACATAACCGGCTTTTGCCAAGGGCGCCACCGGGTCAAAGTCTTTCACCGGGTCAAAACCCGTGCGCTGGTAGAGAAATGGGTTGATCACTTGCGCACTGTCAGCATTCACCAGCAAGGTGTAGCCATCGTTCTTGGCCTTGGCCACCCATGCTGTGCCCACGTTGCCACCCGCACCCGGGCGGTTTTCCACCACCACGGGTTGGCCCCATTGCTCACTGAGCTTTTGCGCCAGCACCCGCGCAATGGCGTCGTTGGCACCACCGGCAGTTTGCGGCACCACCAAGGTCACAGTTTTCGATGGATATTTGTCTTGCGCCTGTGCGACCCAAGGGATGCACAGCGCCATGCCCAGACAAACCCTCCACCAGTTGCAACGTTGTATTGGCCTGAACATGGTGTGCTTTACGTTCAAGTGGTCAAGGCCTTCTTGACGCGTGCTGGCGCCAGTGGGTAGCGGCGAATACGCACACCCGTGGCGTCAAACACCGCATTGGCAATGGCCGCGGGGAAGCACACGATGGCCGGTTCACCGGCGCCACCAATGGGCTTGTCGGGGCGGTTGAGCAAGACAATTTCCACTTGCCCCGGAATATCGTCCAGGTTGGCGATGCGGTAGCTGTTCCAGTCCACGCTGTTGACACGCTTGGCATCGAAATGGACTTCTTCATACAAGGCCCGGCTGATACCTTGCATGATTTGCCCTTCCATCGCCGCACGCACGCCAATCGGGTTGACGATCAGGCCGCAGTCGTTGGCAATCACAAGTTTCTTAACCCAAATGCGGCCCGTGTCGCGGTGCACCTCGACCTCGCAGGCCACCGCTGCATAAGACCCGTATCCGGCATGCAAGGCCATGCCACGGCCGGTCATCACCTTGGCGGTCGACTTGCCGCGGGGTTGGCTGCGCTGCGCCCAGCCCAGTTTTTCAGCGGCGGCTTTGACCACATCGGCTTCACGCGGGTCTTGCATGTGCTTCAAACGGAAGGCCACCGGGTCCATGCCCGTGGCGTGCGCCACCTCATCCATGAAGCACTCTTGGCCGAAACGCGTTTGCATTTCTTGCGGCGCACGCATGTGGGCGGTGCGCATGGGAGAGGCCTGCTCCATGTACGGCGGGATGGTTTCCCACCAGTGCACATGGTTGTTGAACTTGTAGCTTTCTTCGGGCACGTTGAAGTTGTGAGCGGTCCACTTTTTGTGGCCGGTTTGCATGCCCACCAAGGTGTGCTCGGGGCTCTCGGCATTGAACTTGACGTCCCAGCCATTGAAGCCCTTGGCCTTGAACAACCATCCCGTCACGTTGTTGGCCTCGTCGAGGCCCGCTTTCATGGTGATCACCGCGGCGGGTGCTTTGGGTCCCCAGGCCATGCCATCGGCCCGCGACCACTGCATGCGCACCGGACGGCCGAACTCCTTGGACAACAGTGCGGCTTCGTAGGGTGCCTCGTCAGCATCACTGCGGCCATAGGAGCCCGCGCCATGCATCCACTTCACCTGCACATTGGCTTCAGGCAGGCCCAAGAACTTGGCAATGCCCTCGCGCAAGAAGTGCGGCTTTTGCACATCGGCCCAAATTTGCACTTGGTCACCCTTGACGTCCACCACACCACACGACGGTGCAATGCGGGCATGCGCTTGAAAGCTGCACTCGTAATCCGCTTCGATCACGCGCTTGGACGTCGCCAGCGCCGCCAAGGTGGGCTTGGCGTCGTAGGCTTTTTTGCCACCAAAAATTGGAATGGCGTTGGACGCGGTCACCGGCGCTGCGCGGATGTGCTCAAACACCGTGCCCTCGCCACCGCCCAGCGGCCCTTGCACCTCAGACCAGTTGACCTTGAGTTGGCGCGCCGCACGCACCGCGTTCCACTCGGTCTCGGCCAAGACGGCCACGAAGCCACCCTTGACAAAGTGCTTGGCGCCGGGAATATCGGCAATCGATGCCGCATCCACCGACAGTGGCATGGCACCCGCCACCGGTGGGCGGATGGCGCGCGCATGCAGCAAGTTCTCGGGTCGGATGTGCGCGGTGTAGTGCTCTTTGGCGCCCACCTTGTCGGCAATGTCTTTGCGCTTGATGCCTTGGCCCACGATCTTGTACTGCGACACATCTTTGGGCTTGGCCGTGCCTTGGGCATTCATGCCGTTGCCGATGGCGTTGTTCCACTTCAAAGTGGCGCCAAAGTCTTTGCCGCCAATCAGATCGGCATAGCTCACGCTTTGCGCGGCGTTGGCTTTGACAAACACGCGGCCGTTCTCGGTAGCCAACTCACTGGCGGCCACGCCCAAACGGGCCGAGGCGGCTTCGACCAACAAACGACGGGCTTCGGCAGCGGCGTTGCGCAGGGGGTTGGACCCCATGCGCAAACCGGTGCTGCCGCTGCCGCCACCTTGGTTGGGGGTGAGGCGGGTGTCGCCCATCACCACGGTGACCGAGTCCATGGCCACATCGAGTTCTTCAGCCACGATTTGCGCAATGGCGGTATCGAGGCCTTGGCCGCAATCCATCTTGCCAAAGTTGGCGGTCACATGGCCATTGGTGGCGATGCGAATCCAGGTGTCGAGTGCCGTGGGTTGTGGGCCAATCACCACGGGCGCAGCGGCTTGCGCGAAGGCGTCGCCGACAAACACAGAACCCGTGGCGCCCACAATCAGCGCGCCTTGGGTTTGCATGAATTCACGACGGGAAAGCTTGGGGGTGTTCATGGTGGCTCCTTCAGGCTTTGGCGTTGGGGGTCATGGTGTCGCTGGCGCGTTTGACGGCGCGTAGGATCGCAATTTGGGTGCCGCAGCGGCATTGCACATTGGCGAACGCTTGTTTGATTTGGGCTTGGGTGGGCTTGGGCGTTTTCTCCAGCAAGGCCACGCTGTTCATGATCCAGCCGTTCGAGCAGTAACCGCACTGCGCCGCTTGCTCGTGCACAAAGGCTTCTTGCACGGGGTGCAGTTGACCGTTTTTGGCCAAGCCGTCGAGCGTGCGAATGGGCTTGCCCACCACCGCGCTGGTGGGGGTGACACACGAGCGCACGGGCTTGCCGTCAACCAACACGGTGCAGGTGCCGCACTGGGCCAAACCGCAACCAAACTTTGGGCCTTTGAGCTTGAGCTTGTCGGTCAAGGCGTACAGCAAAGGCTCATCGACCTCGGCTTGCACGGTGTGCGGGGCTCCGTCCACGTTGAGTGAGTAATTGGGCATGGCGTCTCCTGAAAGGGGAAAGGTTTCTACAAAAACTGGTCGCATGCTAAAGAAGATCCCCTTGGGACATCTCAGCGTTTTCCCTCTGAAGGTATACCTTGGTGACAGTTCTTTAACCCAGTCACCTACGTGTCAGCCCCAAGCCGCTCCGCCAGACATGATGCCCGCCAAACTTTGGAGACACCCATGCTTTGCCTGCAACCCGACTGCACCGACCTCAGCTGCCAAACCCCGTCCGAGAACGCACAAAGTTACTTTGGGCGACGCCAGTTTTTGCGTGACTTGATTGGCGGGGGCGTGGCGGTGGGCAGTCTGTCGTCGATCAGTGGCTGCGCCAGCTTGCTGGCACCCAGCGCCAGCGCCGAGACCATCGTCATCAACGCGCGCATGGCCACGCTCAACCCCAAGCAACCCACAGCCTCGGCCTTGGCGGTGGCCGACGGCAAAATTTTGGCCATCGGCACCGAGGACGAGGTGATGCGCCACAAAGGCCCCAACACCCGCGTCATCGACGCACAACAACGCACCATCGTGCCGGGCTTGAACGACGCCCACACCCACTTCATTCGCGGTGGTTTGACCTACTCGATGGAAGTGCGCTGGGACGGCTTGTCGTCACTCAGCCACGGCCTAGAAATTTTGCGCATCCAAGCGCAGCGCACCCCATCGCCGCATTGGGTGCAAGTGATTGGTGGCTGGACTTGGGCGCAGTTTGCAGAAAAACGCTTCCCCACGCTGGAAGAAATCAATGCCGCCACCGGCGACACGCCCGCCATGATCATGCACTTGTACGACCGTGCCTGGATCAACCGTGCCGGCTTGCGCGTGCTGGGCTGGAACAAAGACACACCCAACCCCTTTGGCGGCCAAATTGAGCGCGATGGCGCAGGCAACCCCACCGGCTTGTTGGTTGCGACCATTGGCCTGCCGGCCCTGGTCAACACCTGGTTGAAGATTCCGCGTCTGTCGCCCAATGACCAAATTTTGTCGACCCAGCATTTCATGCGCGAGAACAACCGCCTGGGGCTGACCAGCGTGATCGATGCCGGTGGCGGCGGCCAAAACTACCCCGACAACTACGCCGCCATTGCCCAACTGGCACGCGACAAAAAAATGACCATGCGCATTGGCTACGAGCTGTTTGCGCAAGCCGGTGGCAAGGAGATCGACAACTACCAAGCCTGGAGCAAGATGGTGCAAGTCGGCGAAGGCGACGACTACTTCCGCATGCTCGGCGCGGGTGAATACATCGTCTGGGCCGCTGGTGACGTGACCAACTTTGACAAGGCGCCGCCCACCATCCCGGCGGTGATGGAGAGCCAACTCACCGCCGTGGGCAAATTTTTGGCGGGGCAACGCTGGCCGTTTCGCATGCACGCCAGCTTTGACGCCACGGCGCAGCGCATCTTGGGCGTGCTCGAGCAAGTCCACCGCGAAGTGCCCCTCACCGGCTTGCGATGGGGCTTGGACCACTGCGAAACTCTCTCCCCCCAAACCCTCGAGCGCGTGGCGGCACTGGGCGGCAGCATCAACATCCAAAACCGCATGTCCTTGGACGGCGAAGCCTTCCTCAAGCGCTATGGTCCGCAAGTCTCGGCCAACGCGCCACCGATCCAGCGCATTCGTGAAATGGGCATTCCACTGGCCGCAGGCACCGACGGTAACCGCGCCACCAGCTACAACCCTTGGGTGGGCGTGCACTGGTTGATCACGGGCAAAACACTGGGTGGCGCCAAGCTACAAGGCGACCACAACTTGCTCGACCGCACCGAGGCCTTGCGCCTGTACACCACGGGTGGCGCCTGGATGTCTAACGAAGAAACCAAAAAGGGCACGCTCGAAGTGGGCAAATTTGCCGACCTGGTGTTCTTGTCGGGCGACTACTTCAACATGCCGGTGGATGAGATCAAGAACCTCGAATCGGTGCTCACCATGGTGGGTGGCAATGTGGTGTACGGGGCCGGTGCTTATGAGAGCTTGGCCCTGCCCGCACCTCCGATCAACCAAGACTGGTTGCCGATGAAAGACTATGGCCGCTACTACAAACGTGCAGGCATGGAGGTCTCAACGCCCAACCGCAGCGCACAAAGTGCACACCAGCACCCCTTGATCATTGGGGATGCGGGTTCGTGGCGGATGGAATGCCCTTGCGCGTTTTGAACGCGACGGGTTTTACTCCAGCTCAATGCGACGGTCGGCCACCACTTTTTTGAGGTTCCCAATGTCGCGCTCGACGCGTTGACGAAATTCCTCAGGGCTGCTGGCGCGCGGGCTACCACCAAAGTCAATCAGCTTTTGGCGCACATCGTCTTGCGCCAACACGGCGCGTAGCTCTTTGTTCAAGCGCTCCATGACGGCTGGCGGTGTGCCCACCGGCGCGGCAATGCCCAACCACGACTCAAACACCACCCGAGGCAATGTGTCAGCCACAGTGGGCACGCCCACCAAGGGGCTAGCGCCCACGGGCGAGGTGACCGCAATGGCACGCACGCGCTGGTCTTTGAGCAGCGAGGCGGTGAGTGTCATGGTGTCGATCATCAGGTCGACACGCCCAGCCAACAACTCGGTCATGGGCGCGGTACCGCCTTTGAATGGGATGTGTGTGACTTGCACACCCGCCTCACTGAAAGCCCACTCGGCCACCAGGTGCATGGCGGTACCCACCCCGGCAGATGAGTAGGTGTATTTGTTGGGTTCGGCCTTGGCACGCTTCACAAAATCTGCAAAGCCGGTGATGGCAGAACCTGGCGCCACCGTCAAAGCCAGCGGATAGGTGGTGACGGTGCTGACCCAGGCAAAGTCTTTGACTGGGTCAAACGGCAAACTCTTTTTCATGGCAGCACTGCTGGCGTGGCCACTGGGCAGCAAGATGAGTGTGTAGCCGTCAGGTGCAGCACGCACCAGCATGTCCGAGGCAATATTGCCCCCGGCGCCAGGCTTGTTGTCGACCACCACGTTTTGCCCCAAGCGTTCACCCAAGGGCTTGGCCACCAAACGTGCCACGATGTCTGAGCCACCCCCGGCGGAAAAACCCAGCAACAAGCGAATGGGTTTGCTGGGATAGGAAGGGTCTGCGGCCAACGCGGGGCCTGTCGCGAGGCACGCCAGCAAAAACGCAGAAACACCACGGACCCAAGGTCGGGCGTAAGAGGTGGGATCAAACAAAGTGGTCATCTGAGATAGCTCGCGTTGTCTTACAGAACTTGCGTGGCTTGCTCAAAGGTCAAACGTGGGTTGCGGTTGAACAACTTCGTCGTGTCCATGTAACCCAGGTTGATCAGGTAGTTGGCTTGCAAGCGGCCGTCTGGGAAGAACTCGGCATTGACCTTGGCGATATCGAAACCACTCATGGCACCGCAGTCCAGGCCCAAGGCGCGGGCCGCAATCATGAAATACGCGCTGCCCAAGGTGCCGTTGCGTGTGGCGGTGCCAGCGGCCAAACCCGCGTTGCCGGCAAACATTTCTTTGGCATCGGGCTTGTTGGGGAACACCACCGGCATGTGCTCAAAGAACTGGGTGTCGTTGGCCACGATCACCGTCACAGGGGCTTGGTGGGTTTTGTCCACGTTGCCGGGCGACAAAGCAGGTGCCAAGCGGGCTTTGGACTCAGGTGTGGTCAAGAAAATATAGCGTGTGGGCTGGCAGTTCATCGAAGTGGGGCCCATCTTGGCAATTTCATACACCTCTTTGAGCAAACTCAAAGGCACAGGCTTGTCGATAAAGCCGTTGGCCGTGCGCGCGTTATGAAACAGATGGTCGATGGCGTCTTTGGAAATGGTCATGAAAGCCTCAGATAAAGAAAAAGAAAAAATTCAAGCAGCAGATGTGCTCACAAAGTCCACTTGGTGTCGGGCAATGCGCACCGACCCCAGAGTTTGCTTGACGCGCAAATGCGCGGGGTGGGATGCATAGGCATCCAATGACTCTTGCGAATCAAACTCAGTGTAGAGCACCACATCGCAAGCATAGTCGACGCGGCTGTGGTCAATACCCACCTCCACATGCAACATCCCAGGAATATGCCCTCGCAAGCCCTCAAACTCAGACTGAATCAGTTGCCGGTTGGCTTGTCTTTGTGCCGGCGTATCGCCCTGCACGTTCCACATCACGATGTGTTTGATCACAGGCAGCGCCTTTCAATGGGCTGCGGGGTTCAACACAAAATCGTAATCTACCAACCAGCTGCCATCGGGCTGCTGCGTCCAATCGGTCACCAAGGATTGGCGCACGCCAAACACGGCGTCTGAGTCGAGGTATTGGTCGTCGTTGCGAAACACATGCGTGGTCAAGGTCTCGTAACCCTCGGCCACGATCATGAAATGCAAATGCGCTGGACGCCAAGGGTGACGCTTGGTGGCAATCAACATCTCGCCCACCGGGCCATCGTGCGGAATCGGGTACGACTCGGCCAAGATGGAGCGAAAGTGGAACTCGCCATTCGGCCCAGATTTCAAAATGCCGCGTGCTGAGGCATGCGCGTAGTCTGGGTGTTGCACGTCGTACAAGCCATCGGCGTCGGCTTGCCACACCTCCATCGAGGCGCCAGCAATCACCTTGCCGTCCAGGCCACGCACTGTGCCACGCACCAAGCAGGGCTGACCCACGGCGCCATTGGCCACGTCGTCGCCGTGTTCATAATGCGGCGCATTTTCCACATGGAAAGGCCCGACCACCGTGGCTTCGGTGCAGCCGTCGGGCTTGTCGTTGTTCATGGCCACGGTCAGCATGGACAGGCCCAAGGTATCTGACAACAAGATGAATTCTTGGCGCTTGTCATCGCACTTGTGGCCCACACGGGTCAGGAAGTCGATGCCCTGCTCCCACTCTTTCTCGGTCAGGCGCACCTCGCGTGCAAACGCGTGCAGATGTTGCACCAAGCTGTTGATGATTTCTTTCAGGCGAGGGTCGGGGGTGTTGGCAAAGCGTGCGATCACGGCTTGGGTGATGGTGTCTTGGTTCAAATTACGCATGTCGTGTGTCCTTGGGTGATGACGTGTCGGCGACTTTAAGATTTGCGGCAGGCGATTGAAAGACCCAAAATAGAAAATCATTATTCCGGCTAGCGGAAAGATACATGGATCGCCTCAAAGAACTCGAATTGTTTGTCCGCGTGGTGGAAACCGGCAGCCTGAGCAAAGCCGCTTTGACCCTGGACCTGTCCAACGCCGCCGCCAGCCGTCACCTGGCCTCACTCGAAGCCCGGCTTGCCGTGCGTTTGGTCGAGCGCAACACCCGCCGCCTCTACCCCACCGGCGAAGGTCAAGCCTTTTTCAGCCGGGCTCGCGCCATCCTCAACGATTTGGCCGATGCTGAGTCGGAGGTCAACTCGGCCACCCTCGACCCCAGTGGCACGCTGCGCATCAGCGCCTCGCTGTCGTTTGCCATGCAACTCATCGCCCCGCGCATTGGCGACTACACCCAGCGCTACCCCAAGGTCAAAGTGCACATCGAGGCCTCGAATCGCTATTTAGATTTGATCGACAACGGCATTGATGTGGCCGTGCGCACGCGTGAGATGGAACCCGACAGCAACATCACCATTCGCCGCTTGGCCACCACGCGGCGCATTTTGGTGGCCTCGCCCAAATACCTGGCGCGCATGGGCACGCCCCAACACCCGAGCGATTTGTCAGCCCACCAGTTGCTGGTCTACCTGCATGCCAACAACCCCAACGAATTGCGTTTCACCCAAGGCGACGCCTCGGTGGTGGTGCCGGCGCCGGGCTTGCTCGAATCCAACGATGGGCAAATCTTGCGTGCTGCGGCGCTAGAGGGCACAGGCATCTTGGTGCAACCCACCTACATCGTGTTTGAAGACATCGTGGCTGGGCGCTTGGTGCCCATCCTGGACGACTGGGACTTGCCACGCCTGCACATCAACCTGGCCTACCCCAGCCGCAAACACTTGTCGGCCAAAGTGCGCAGCTTCATCGACTTCATGGTGGAAGAGTTCGAGCGCCACGGCTACGAGCGCAAGTGGACCGGGCAGCAGGGATTTTGATCACTACTCCGGCTGAAACCCCGCAGCCTTGATCAAGGGCAACCAACGGTCCAGGTCGCGCCGCAGAACGGCTTTGGCGTCATCGCCAATCAGGGCCAAGGGCTTGCCGCCCGCTTTTTCAAAGCGCTCCATCACCTCGGGCGAGGTGATCACCTTGCGCAACTCGGTGCGCAAGCGGTTGAGTTCGGCTGCAGGGGTACGCGCTGGCGCGAAGTAACCAAACCACGACTCGAGCTCTAAAGGGGCCACGCCGGTTTCACGGAGGGTGGGCACCGTGGGGTGCATGGGCGATCGGGCTGCACTCGACACGGCCAAGGCCTTGAGGCTTCCCGAATCCACATGCGTGCGTGCGGTAGAAGCCAAGTCAAAGAACACATCCACACGCCCGCCAATCAAATCGGTGTAAGCGGGTTGTGCGCCACGGTAGGGCACGTGCGTGAGCTCTATACCTGCCAAATGCCACAAGGCGGCGGCCAAGATGTGCTGGCCCGACCCATTACCTGCCGAGGCAAAGCTCACCTTGTTGGGGTTGGCTTTGGCATAGGCGACCAGTTCAGCCAGGCTGTTGAACGGCAAGTCTTTGCGCGCCACCAAGGTGTAGCTGTACGACACCGCCAAGCCAATCGGCTCAAAATCTTTCACCGGGTCGTAGCTCAGGTTTTTGTACAAGCCCGCGTTGAGCACCATGTTCGAGACCGAGCCCATCAACAAGGTGTAGCCATCGGCCGGCGCTTTAGCCGCCAGATCGGTGCCCACCAAGGTGCCTGAACCCGTGCGGTTCTCCACCACCACACCGGGCTTGAACACCTGCCCAAGTTTGTCAGCCAACACACGGGCCACAAAGTCAAAACCGCCGCCCGGAGGCTGGGGCACGATGACGCGGATGGCGCGGTTGGGGTAAGCGTCTTGGGCCAAGACGTTCAAGGGCAGCGCCCCCGCCAGCAGGGTGCCCAAGAGTTTCAGGTGGGTGCGGCGTGGGTGTGCCATGTTCAACGCTCCAGCGGTTTGCCGGCCAACCAATTGGCACCCCGGCGGTACAGGTCTTGCACGCCCTCACCTTTGAGCATGGGCATGTCCATCTTCACGGTGTAGCCAATGCGGGTTTGGATATAGGCCAGATGGCGGTAACCCTCGGGGAAATTGGCCAAGGCGGCTTGGTCGATCTTCAGCGTGGCGGCCGAGTCCACGGGGTCAACACGGTCTTTTTCATAAATCGGCTGACGGTGCACCAAGCCCCACTGACCGTTGCGCTCTTCAAAAAAGTCATAGAAGCGGCCTGTGCACACCACGTCACACAACACGCCTTCGATCATGCCGCGTTGCGAAATGGTCATCTTGGTTTGCGCGATCGCGCGCGTGCCCTGCACGTCAATGGAAGACCCCCCCAAGAAGTGCAGAATGCTCACGCCCTTGTTCCAGCCTTCGATGGTGACGCGGATGAACTCTTCAAACGGTCCTTGAAACCAAGTGGCCATCATCACGCCATCGTCGTGCCACACGGTACGAAAACGGTCCCACAAACCCGCGTCGCGCCACACGGCCCAGTTTTCCACCAAGTGGCGAATTCGAAGCTGTTGTTCCATCTCGTGTGTCATCGCGTGTCCTTCAAGTTGAATGGCGCAGACTCTAGAAGCAGAGTTGCCCAGCGTCAACGCTTGGGCTGGAAATAAGTTTTGCGCTGGCTGCAAAAGATACATCGTCCAATGAACTTTTGCATCCGCGTTTATCCTTCACGCCTTGATCATTTGGAGCCATCCCCCAATGCCATCCTCGAATGCCCCTTTGCAGCCCCATGTTTCTGTGATTCGCCGCACCCTGCTGGCCCTGGCAGGCAGTGCGTGCCTGAGTTTGACGGCGCAGGCCGACATCTTTCCCAGCAAAACCATCACCATCGTCGTGCCCTTCCCTGCTGGCGGCCCGACCGACGCCAACGCCCGTCTGATTGGCAAAGAACTGTCTCAGGTGCTGGGCCAACCCGTAGTGATCGACAACCGCGCCGGTGCGGGCGGCACCGTGGGGTCTACTTGGGTAGCCCGTGCCCCCGCCGATGGCTACACCTTGCTGTGGGGCGGCACCAGCAGCTTGGTGGTGGCCCCAGCGCTCTACAACAACTTGAGCTACGACCCGGTCAAATCCTTCCAGCCCATCGGCATGGTGGTGCGTGGCCCCATGATGCTGGCCGGACGTGCCGGCTTGCCCGCCAAAACCTTGCCCGAGTTGCTGGCCTTCGCCAAGACCAACCGCATCACCTATGCCACCGCGGGCACCGGATCGATTGGCCATTTGGCCGGCGAGTTGTTTCAAGAAATGACGGGCGCGTCCCTGGTGCACGTGCCCTATCGGGGCGGCGCACCCGCGTTGAACGATGTGCTGGGTGGCCAAGTCGATTTGATTTTTGAGACCGCGCAGTTCATGACACCCCAAATCAAAGCGGGCAAGGTCAACACCTATGCGGTGGCCGGTACCAAGCGCTACCCCGGTTTGGCTGATATTCCCACCATGGGCGAGCTGATGGGCAAGTCCCCATGGGAAGCCTATTCATGGTTTGGCCTGGTCGCGCCTGCCAACACCCCGGCAGCGGTCACCGCCGTGCTGGAAAAGGCCTTGCTCAAAGTAGTGACTGAGCCCAACACGCGCGCGCAAATCGTGGCGGGCGGTTTGGAGCCGGTCAATTCGAGCGCAGAATTTTTGGGTCAAGCGATTGAGCAAGACCTCAACAAGTGGCGCACCATCGTCACCCGTCGCAACATCAAACCCGATTGAGTTCAGCATGCGCATACTGATTGCAGGAGCCGGCATTGGCGGCTTGATGGCCGCTTTGGCACTGGCCCAAAAAGGCTTTGAGGTGGCGGTGTACGAACAAGCCGCCCAACTGGGCGAAGTCGGCGCCGGGGTGCAGATGAGCGCCAACGGTTCACGCTTGTTTTACGAACTGGGCATTGGCGACGAACTCAGCGCCGTGGCCTGCCACCCCACTGGCAAAGAAATCCGCCTGTGGAGCAGCGGCCAAACCTGGCAGCTGTTTGACCTGGGTGCTGAGTCGATTGATCGCTACGGCTACCCCTACCTGATGCTGCACCGTGCCGACATGCACCACGTGTTGGCCGATGCCCTGAACACGCTGCGCCCTGGGTGCGTGCACCTGAGCCACAAGGTCAAAGACATCCAGCAAGCAGGCTCCAGGGTCACCCTGCACTTCGAACAAGGCGCGTCTGCCGTGGGCGATGTGTTGATCGGGGCCGATGGCGTGCACTCGGTGGTGCGTCGTTGCCTGTTTGGCACCGACCAACCGGTGTTCACCGGCTGTATGGCTTGGCGTGGTTTGATTCCTGCTGAGCAATTGTCGAACCACTTGCAGCGCCCCATCGGCATCAACTGGGTGGGGCCCGGTCATCACGTGGTGCACTACCCGGTGCGCCGCAATGAGTTGGTCAACTTTGTCGGCATTGTCGAGCGCGATGACTGGCAACAAGAGTCGTGGAACCAACGCGGCACGCAAGCAGAATGCGCGCAAGACTTTGTGGGCTGGCACAGCGATGTGCAAGAAATGATTGCCCACATCGAAACCCCCTATAAGTGGGCACTGATGGGCCGCCCGCCCCTGCCCACGTGGCAACAAGGCCGCATCAGTTTGCTTGGCGACGCTTGCCACCCCACCCTGCCTTTCTTGGCCCAAGGCGCCATGATGGCGCTGGAAGACGCCATCGTCTTGGCACGCTGCCTAGAGCGCTTTGCCGACCAGCCCGAGACTGCGCTGGCTCGCTACGAGTCGGTGCGATTGGAACGCACTTCCAAGATCGTGGTGGGCTCGACAGAGAACGCCAAACGCTTCCACAATCCCCTGCTGCGCGATGCAGCCGGTGCTCAGAGTTATGTGAGCAACGAATGGACCCCCGAGAAAATCAACGCCCGCTACACCTGGCTGTTTGAG
>CAIMWY010000183.1 GCA_903845315.1 uncultured Burkholderiales bacterium | reverse complement strand
CCGCTGGCAAAGACGCTGCCAATGACAAACCCACCTATGTCTCTTTGCTGGGTTTAGGGCGCGCTCATGCGTATGCCTGCGAGTTGCTTGACCAGGCCCTGAGTGCTTTGCACGCCAGCCAATTGCCCCAAACCCAAGCGCTGTCTGAACTCGCGCGGCGGGTTGTGAACCGGAATACCTGACCATGTCGTCTTTGCTGTCCACCATCAACTCTCCTGCCGATTTGCGCGCCCTGTCGCGCCAACAATTGAGCCCTTTGGCGGATGAGTTGCGCAGTTATTTGCTCCACAGCGTGGCCCAAACCGGGGGGCATTTGAGTTCTAACTTAGGCACCGTTGAATTGACCGTGGCCTTGCATTACGTGTTCAACACACCAGATGACCGCGTGGTGTGGGATGTGGGCCACCAGACTTATCCCCACAAAATTTTGACTGGACGCCGTGAACGCATGTCGAGTTTGCGCCAGCGCCACGGTTTGAGCGGTTTTCCCAAGCGCGACGAAAGTGTCTATGACGCGTTTGGCACAGCCCACTCATCGACCAGCATTTCAGCTGCTTTGGGTATGGCCATCGCTGCGCAACTCAAAGGCGAGTCACGCCATTCGATTGCTGTGATTGGCGACGGCGCCATGACCGCGGGCATGGCCTTTGAGGCCCTCAACAACGCGGGTGTGACCCATGCCCGTTTGTTGGTCATCTTGAACGACAACGACATGTCGATCAGCCCGCCCGTGGGTGCCCTCAATCGCTATTTGGCGCAACTCATGAGCGGGCGTTTTTATGCCACGGCCAAACAAGTGGGCAAGCAAGTGCTCAAAGGTGCACCCCCCTTGTTTGAGCTGGCCAAACGCTTTGAAGAGCATGCCAAAGGCATGGTCGTTCCCGCGACTTTGTTTGAGAAATTTGGCTTTAACTACATTGGTCCCATCGATGGCCATGACTTGGACTCCTTGATTCCAACCCTAGAAAACATCAAACATTTAGAAGGACCACAGTTTTTGCATGTGGTGACCAAAAAAGGCCAAGGCTATGACTTGGCCGAGGCCGACCCCGTGGCCTACCACGGCCCTGGAAAGTTCGATCCAGCGGTGGGCTTGATGCCCGCGAGCAGTGTGGCTAAAACCACCTTCACCCAAGTGTTTGGGCAGTGGCTGTGCGACATGGCCGAGCATGATCCGCTGTTGGTGGGCATCACGCCTGCCATGCGTGAAGGCTCGGGCATGGTGAAGTTCCATCAGCGGTTTCCGGACCGTTACTTTGATGTGGGCATTGCCGAGCAGCATGCCCTGACTTTTGCGGCTGGCTTGGCGTGTGAGGGCATCAAACCCGTGGTGGCGATTTACTCCACCTTTTTGCAACGCGCCTACGACCAGTTGATCCACGATGTGGCCTTGCAGAACCTGCCGGTGGTGTTTGCGCTCGACCGCGCTGGCCTGGTGGGGGCCGACGGGGCCACCCATGCCGGCGCTTACGACATCCCTTTCCTGCGCTGCATTCCCCAGGTCAGCGTGGCCTGCCCGGCCGATGAGGCCGAGTGCCGCCAGCTGCTCACCACGGCCTATCAGCAGAACCACCCGGTGGCCGTGCGCTACCCGCGCGGCGCGGGCGTGGGCACGATCCCGGCCAGTGATCTGCAGCCGCTGCCTTTTGGCAAGGGCGAGCTGCGTCGCCAGGGGCAGCGCATCGCCATCCTGGCCTTTGGCACCTTGCTCTACCCCGCGCTCGAAGCGGCCGAAGCCCTGGACGCCACGGTGGTCAACATGCGCTGGGCCAAGCCGCTGGACACCGAGCTGCTGTTGCAGGTGGCGCGCAGCCACGACGCCCTGGTGACGGTGGAAGAGGGCGCCATCATGGGCGGTGCCGGCTCGGCTGTCCTGGAGGCCTTGCAGGCGGCAGGCGTGGTGCGTCCGGTGCTGCAACTGGGCCTGCGCGACGAGT
>CAIMWY010000182.1 GCA_903845315.1 uncultured Burkholderiales bacterium | reverse complement strand
CCTCGTTGTTCTGGTTCACCATCTCGGGCAAGCTGCTGGCGTCACCAATGTCACCGACCACTTTGGCGGTGGCACGCAAGCTCAAATCGGGCTGCACTTCAACCACGGCCAGCTTCAAGGGACCATCGCCAAAAATTTGCATCACCAAAGCGCCATTGAATTTGATATTGGCTTGCATCAGCATCGCGGCAGCGGTCATCTCACCGAGCAAGTGACGCACGGGCTCAGGATAGGCGCCGGTCTCGACATTGGCAGCGCGGCGCTTGAGCACCTCTTGCCAGACATCGGTGAGTTGCACCAACATGCCTCGCACGGGCAAGCCATCAAACAAAAATTTATGAAGCTGAGTCATCAAGCGATTTTCTTCAGTCCCAGCTTATGGCGCTGGGCATTGTCAATGTAGTGCTGCGCACTGCGGCGCAGTCCTGCGATTTGCTCAGGGGTGAGCTGGCGGACCACCTTGGCGGGGCTGCCCAAGATCATCGATCCATCAGGAAATTCTTTGCCCTCGGTCACCAACGAGCCAGCACCCACCAAACAGTTTTTGCCAATCTTGGCCCCGTTGAGCACGATGGCCCCGATGCCAATCAGCGATTCATCGCCAATCGTGCACCCATGCAACTGCACCATGTGGCCCACCGTCACGTGCTTGCCCAAGGTCAAAGGCATGCCCACATCAGCATGCAGCACACTGCCGTCTTGCACATTGCTGCCTTCACCGATGGTGATCTTGTCCGAATCCCCGCGCACCACGCTGCTGTACCAGACGCTGCTGTGCGCGCCCATCTCGACGTCACCCATCACTTGTGCGTTGTCGGCCACCCAGGCCGAGTCAGCCACATGAGGCTTGAGCGCATCCAATTCATAAACAGCCATGACACATCCTTTGCATGTTTGGGTAATTTCTACAATTGTAGGGATGCAGCTCAGATCCCATGCCCTCCAAGCCCTTTGTTTGGCTGACCCACGCGACAAAGTGGATGCCGTTCAGACCTTGTGGCAAAAGTCCCCCAGTTGGGCGCTTGACCCAACGCAGCACATCGCGTTACCCACAGGTGACGTTCTGCCAGGGCGTCCCGCGGCACCGCGCTTGGTGCCTCCTAAGCAGGTGGTCACACGTTCGACCTTAACCCCTCAAGGATTGGCAGGTTTGATCCATGCCGTGTGTCACATCGAGTTCAACGCCATCAACCTTGCATTGGATGCCGTGTGGCGCTTCGACAACATGCCCGAGAACTTCTACACCGACTGGATGCAAGTGGCCTTTGAAGAGTCGCAACACTTTGAACTGCTTCATACCTTGCTGCAAAGTTTGGGTTACCACTATGGGGACTTTGATGCGCACGATGGCTTGTGGCAGATGTGCGAGAAAACAGCGGCCGATGTATTGGCACGCATGGCTTTGGTACCTCGCACGCTAGAGGCACGCGGGCTCGACGCCACCCCCCTGATTCAAAGCAAGCTACGCAAAGCCAACAGTCTTGGCGCTTTGCGTGCGGTGGAGGTGCTGGATGTGATCTTGCGTGATGAAGTTGGGCATGTCGCCATTGGCAACCATTGGTACCGCTGGTTGTGCGCACAACGCGGACTAGACCCTGTCACGCTGTATGGCGAATTGGTGCTGCGCTACGAAGCACCTCGGCTCAAACCACCGTTCAATACCGAAGCTCGTAAAAGAGCAGGCTTTACCGATACCGAACTGAATGACCTGTTGGGTTGAACACACCCAACGTCAGCCACGCGGGTGGTGTGCCGCATGCAAGGTTTTGAGGCGCTCGCGCGCAATGTGGGTATAGATGGTCGTTGTTGAAATGTCGGCATGACCAAGCAACAGTTGCACGGCACGCAAATCGGCACCGTGGTTGAGCATATGGGTGGCAAACGCGTGGCGTAGGGTGTGCGGCGACAACGGCACTTGCACGCCGGCCAACACAGCATAGCGTTTGATCAATTGCCAAAACATGACCCGCGTCATGGCCTCGCCTGCATGCTGGCCACGCACCGTGACAAACAAAGCATCTGTCTGGTGCTGCTTGAGCAAAGCAGGCCGCGCTTGTGCCAAGTAGCGTTGCAGCCATTCACGGGCAACTTCACCAAAAGGGACCAAGCGCTCTTTGTTGCCTTTTCCCATGACACGCAACACACCTTCGTTGAGTCCGACGTGCAAGGTTTTGAGCCTAACCAACTCGCTCACACGCAAACCACTGGCATAGAGCAACTCGATCATGGTTCGGTCACGCACACCCAAGGGTGTGTTCACGTCTGGCGCACTGAGCAAACTCTCCACATGGGCTTCACTCAAACTCTTGGGCACGCGCAGAGGCTGCTTGGCCGCCAGCAGCTTGAGTGTGGGGTCGACCATCACCAAGCGCTCACGCAAAGCCCAACGGTAAAAACGCTTGAGCACCGTGAGACGGCGGTTGGCACTGGTAGCTTTGGTCTGGCTGTGGCGTGCCGCAAAGTAATCGTGCAAGTCCACCTCCCGGGCCAACAGCAAGGACTGGTTGCGTTCGCCCAACCACTGTGCCAACGCATTCAAATCACGTCGGTAAGCAGCCAGAGAATTGGCTGCCAGACCGTGCTCCAGCCACAGGGCATCGATGAAGGTGTCGATCTGCGAATCTACAGCGGCCACAAACGCCCTCCCAACGGAGAAACGCCCAAGTTAATCGAGCGAGAGCTTTTGCTCAATCACCACGCGCTTGTAGACCTCATATTCAGCCTTCATCTGGGCCGCAAATTGCTCAGGCGTATTGGCCACGATCAACGAACCCGTGTCTTCAATGCGCTTGCGCACAGCGGGGTCTTCTAAGGCTTTTTTCACGCCTGCGCTGATCTTTTCAACAATTTCCTTGGGCAAGCCTTTGGGGCCGTAAATGCCGTAATAAGCCATGCGGTTGACAGGCTCCAAGCCCACTTCTTTGAACGTGGGTACGTTCGGTAATACAGCCAAACGCTGAGGGGCAGCCACCACGATGGGCACCAAACGGTTGTCTTTGATGAAAGGCAAGGCCGAAGGCAAGTTGTCAAAAATCATCGGTACTTGACCCGCCACGGTGTCGTTGAGCGCCGGGCCTGCACCGCGGTAAGGAATGTGGGTGATGAAAGTGTTGCTGAGGTTTTTGTACAACTCCATTTGCAGATGTCCAATGCCACCCGTGCCCGATGACGAATACGAGTACTTGCCGGGAGAGCGTTTGACTTCGGCAATAAATCCCTTGTAGTCTTTGGCAGGAAAACTCGGATGTACGGCAATGATGTTGGGCGTGGCCGCAATGTTGATAATGGGAGTGAAATCGGTCAGAGCGTTGTAGGGAATCTTGGTGTTGATGGCCGGGTTGGCCGCCGTTGTGGAGACCGTCGCAATTCCGAGCGAGTAGCCATCGGGTGATGCCTTGGCTGTTTCATTGGCGCCCACCACTCCGCCACCGCCGGCTTTGTTGACCACCACCACTGTCTGTCCGAGCACCTTACCTAAAGGTTCTGAGATCACGCGGGCGATGATGTCTGTGGTCCCACCGGGTGCAAACGGCACCTGCAATTGGATGGGGCGGCTTGGATAAGCCTGTGCCATCACCGAGGAGGCTGCAAAACCTAGTAAAAGACCTAGCCCATGACACTTGTTCATACCTGTACTCCTAGAGCAAAACCAAACATAGCCCTGATCGTATCCGCAACTTCGCCTGACAGCGAGCTTCAAGCGGTTATTCTTGGCGAGTGAATTACGCTCAACTTCTCTTTCCCGATTTCTCTTTGATCCTTTGCGGTTACCTGGTCTGCCGCTACACCGCGCTCAACCGAACCGTTTGGGAACAGGTCGAGAGCTTGGTGTACTTTTTTCTTTTCCCAGTCCTGCTGTTTCACTCCATCGTACGCAGCCCTCTGGACTTGAATGCTGCCTCTCACCTGATCATGGCGGGCCTGACCTTAGGTGTCGGCAGCATAGTTTTGTCTTACGCCCTGCCTTGGCTGCCTCTGATTGGGAGACACATGGACACACGGCTGCATGCGGCCAGTGCACAGGTGGGCTTTCGCTTCAACTCCTTTGTGGCGCTTGCCTTGGCGGACCGCATTGCAGGACCTCAGGGCTTGCTGTTGATTGCGGTGTTGATTGGGGTCTGTGTGCCCCTGTTCAACATTGGCGCGATCTGGCCCATGGCCAGACACGGGCAGCGGGGTTTTGTGCGCGAGTTGTCTCGCAACCCACTGGTCATTGCCACAGCCTCAGGATTGCTTGCCAACGTGCTGGGCTTGCACATCCCCAGTTGGACCGAACCCACTCTGCAACGCATTGGTGCTGCCTCACTGGCTTTGGGACTGATGGCCGCAGGTGCAGGCATGCAATTCGCCACCTTGGCACAAGCCAAGACCCTAGGCCTTTCACTGCTGGCCATCCGCCACTTGATCACCCCTCTTATGGCATGGGGCTTGGCCTGCTGGTTTGCGCTTGATGAAACCCAAACCAGTGTGCTGCTGGCCTTTTCGTCGCTGCCCACTGCATCAAGCTGCTATGTGCTGGCCACGCGTATGGGCTACAACGGTGCTTTTGTAGCAGGCTTGGTGACGCTTTCGACCTTGCTTGGCATGTTCAGCCTACCGTTCGCCTTGGGTGTCTTGCGCTGAAACTGTCCGCTTTTGTGGCAGAATATCTCGTTTTGCAGAAAGTGCGTTGAAATTGGTTGACGTGGCTACCGCAGCTGACAAGGAAGATCATGAAAGAAGGCATACACCCCAACTACCGCGAAGTTTGCTTCGTGGACATGTCCAACGGTTTCAAGTTTGTGACCCGCTCGTGCGCCAACACCAAAGAAATGGTGAAGATGGACGATGGACGCGAGCTGCCATTGTTCAAACTGGATACCACCAGCGAATCACACCCCTTCTACACAGGTACACAAAAATCTGTAGACAACATGGGTGGTCGCGTGGAACGTTTCCGCAACAAGTACGGCAAAACTGCCGCCAAGTAAGCCACTCGCTCACTTCAAAGAAGGCAGCCCGACACGGTGCTGCCTTTTTTTATGACCGAAACCACCCCCGCCATCGTTGCCCAACATGCCGTTCGCCGTTTGCCACGCTTGGCAATATGGCTGTTTTGCTTGGCCTTTGTGGTCCCGGGCCTGTTTGGTCGCGAGCCTTGGAAGGGCAACGAAATTACAGCCTTTGGCCAAATGCTGGCCTTGGCCGATGGATCCAGCAGTTGGCTCAATCCCATGCTTTGGGGGCAGGCTCCTGACCTAGATGCTCTCCTGCCATATTGGATCGGCGCATGGGCCATTCAAATTGCCCCTCATGGCATGTCCGCTGCTTTAGCTGTGCGCATTCCTTTCGCCATGCTGTTGGGCTTGACCATGGCAGCCACTTGGCACGGTGCCTACTACCTGGCGCTCAGCCCTCAAGCACAACCTGTGGCTTTTGCCTTCGGTGGTGAAGCACAACCTAAAGATTACGCACGCACCATGGCCGACGGGGCTTTGCTGGCCTTGATCGCCTGTCTTGGTTTGGCACAGTTGTCCCATGAAGCCAGCCCCATCTTGGCGCAACTGGTCTTTGTCACTTGCGCGTTTTATGGTGTGGCCGCCCTGCCCTACCACCCGCGTTACAGCTTGGTCGCTATTGGCATTGGTCTGTCAGGTCTGTCCCTGAGTGGCGCACCCAGCTTTGCTGTGCTGATGGCTGCAGGGAGTGGCCTTTTGTGTTTGCTGGATCGCGAAAGCACGCCTGCATCAACCGGACGTCTTCATGCCATGTGGCTATTGGGCATGGGATTAGTGGTAGCCGCCGTGGCCAGCGCTTTAGGTGTTTGGCATTGGCGTTTGCAGGTCCCTCACGACAACTGGTTGGAGTGGCGCAGTTTGTTGCGCCTGCTGGCATGGTTCACCTGGCCCGTATGGCCCCTGACCTTATGGACTTTGTGGCGCTGGCGCGGACACTGGACCTCGTGGCACTGGAGCCGCCATATGGTGCTTCCCATGTGGTTTGCTGCATTAACAGTCGGTACCGGATTATTGACCCCTTCCGCCGATCGAACATTGCTGTTGGCACTCCCCCCCTTGGCCACCCTGGCTGCGTTTGCCTTGCCCACCATGCGGCGCAGCATGAGTGCGTTCATTGATTGGTTTACGCTACTGTTCTTCTCTGGTTGCGCATTGGTCATTTGGGTGGTGTGGGTCGCCATGCAAACCGGTTGGCCTGCGCAACCTGCGGCCAACGTGGCACGCCTGGCACCTGGCTTTGTGCCAAGCTTTGGTGTGCTGGCCTGTGTGGTGGCTGTCATGGCTACCGTGGCCTGGGCCTGGTTGGTATTGTGGCGGGTAGGCAAACACCGCCATGCCTTGTGGAAAAGCGTGGTGTTACCAGCGGGGGGGGCCGCACTTTGCTGGCTGCTTCTGATGACACTGTGGCTGCCATTGCTGGACTTTGCCCGTAGCTACAAACCCTGGGTAGTTCAAATTCAAGCCATCATGGCACGCATCAGTACTGCACCACCTAAGTGCCTAATGGCCTATGGACTCGATGCAGGCCAAATGACCGCATTTCGTTACCACGGTGGCTTTGAAATCAAGCCCTTGGATGACACCACACGTCCACAGCACGCCAGTTGCGAGTGGCTGCTGGTCGACAACGATTTGCGTCCCGGCTTGTCGCAGGTGGTCAAACTCAACGAGTGGACACGCATTCAAACCATACGCCGTCCGTCCGACAACGACGAAGACGTGATCTTGTTCCACCGCCAACGTCAACCATGAGTCAAGGCGAAGGTACCACCATCGTGCGTCACGCCAGCACGGTGCTGGTGGGACAATTGGCAGTGATGGCTTTTGGCATCACCGACACAGTGGTTGCCGGACGTTTTGCAGACACCGCCTTGGCGGCTTTGTCGGTGGGTTCCGCCGCCTACATTACAGTTCACATCACCCTCATGGGCATGTTGCAAGCCTTGTTACCCGTGTGGGCTGAATTGCACGGCGCTGGACGCCCAAAAGCCGTGGGCCAGTCAGTTCGTCAGGCGCTATATCTCTGTGTCTTCACGATGGTCATTGGCATTGTGGCTTTGCTTTTTCCTGGGCCTTTGTTGGACTGGACACAAGTGCCCACAGCGCTGCGATTTGAGGTGCGTGAATACTTAACCATCGTAGCCGCGGGTTTACCCGCTTCGCTGTTGTTTAGGATGTACGGCACCCTGAACCAAAGTCTGGGCAAACCCAAGTTAGTCACATGGGTGCAAGTGGTCGCATTGGCGGTCAAAGTGCCCCTCTCCATCGTGCTGGTGTTGGGCATTCCAAACTGGTTCGAGCCGATGGGTTTGGCAGGTTGTGCCTGGGCCACATTGGTTGTCAATTACCTGATGCTGGGCTTGGCCCTGTGGCTGCTCAAAACACAAGACTTCTATAAACCCTATTGCATCTGGGTACGCCTTGAAAGCCCCAACTGGGGGCAACTCAAACACTTTGTCCAGCTAGGTTTACCCAGTGGATTGGCAATTGGCGTCGAAGTGACGTCCTTCACGCTGATGTCGCTATTCATTTCTCGACTTGGTGTGGTGGCTACAGCCAGCCACCAAATCGTTAGCAACATGGCAGCCGTCCTCTACATGGTGCCCCTGTCTTTATCGATCGCCAGCAGCTCGCGCGTGAGCTATTGGCTCGGAGCCGGCGACACCAAACGGGCTCGTGGTGCATTGCGCAGCGGGCTACTGTGGGTGATAGGCATGGCCTGCCTATCCGCTGGCTTGATCGGCTGGCAACGCGAGGCCATTGCCATTTTCTACACGAGCTCACCTCAAGTGGCAACACTCGCCAGCGCACTGCTGCTGTGGGTCACGTTTTACCATCTGACCGATGCGGTACAGGTATTTTGCGTGTTCACTTTGCGCAGCTATGGCATCACCCTGCTGCCTCTGTTGATCTACACATTCCTCTTGTGGGGTTTAGGCTTGGCCGGTGGCTACAGCGTGGCCTATTCGCAGATAGAGTTCACTGCACTCTCATGGTTGGTCACAGAGTCGCCCATTTCTTTTTGGCAAACCAGCAGCGTCGCACTGTGCCTCACGGCTGTTGTCTTATTGAGCGTGTTGTGGCGAACTGCCAACCGCTTTCATCACATGCGCTAACACGCATCCCTCAACGAGTGCTCATGCCAGCGAGCAGGAGGCAGAGTCAAGGTAAAGCATGAACCTTGACCGATCACGCTGTGAATTGACAATTGACCTTGGTGACGTTGCATCACATGCTTAACAATCGCCAGCCCCAAGCCAGTACCACCAGATTCGCGAGATCTACTGCGATCAACCCGGTAAAAACGTTCAGTAAGCCGTGGTAGATGTTCGGCTGCGATACCTGGCCCAGTGTCTTGAATTTTCAACTGCAAGCTTCCATCGGGCAAGGACTGAGCAGTCACCTCAATGCGCCCCCCCGCAGGGGTGTAACGCACCGCATTGCTGACCAAATTAGAAAGCGCACTTTGCAGTTCACGCGCTTCCCCCAACAAGACGGCAAAAGACAAACTCGGATCTATCGAAAATGTCACGCTTTGTGGCTCGTCTAGGCCATCAAGCAAGCTGGACAAGGCATGGGCTTCTTGCTGACAGACATGCATAAGTTCAGACAAAGCTAAACTCGCTTGGTACCCCGGACTTGGGCTTCCCTCCAACCGGGACAAGGTCAACAAATCCTCCACCAAGCTTTGCATCCGATGAGCCTGCGTGGCCATTAAACCTAAAAAACGGTGCTGTTCGTCGGGACTTAAAGGCAAGGATTGCAAGGTTTCAACAAAACCCGACAAGACCGTCAAGGGGGTACGTATTTCATGTGACACATTGGCCACAAAATCACGCCTCATGGCTTCGGCTTGTTCCAATGCCGTCACATCACGCGTGATCAACAGTTGTTTGCCTTCTCCGTATCGATGACGTTGCAGAGAAATTCGAACAGGATGGCCTTCTCTGTCATCTCGACCAGCTATTACCACCGCGTCACTGGTTTCCGAGGCATTCATATAGGCCGTGAAAACTGGGTCTCGTACCAAGTTACCAATGCGTTGCATCAAATCGCGTTGGATATTGATGCCTAACTGTTTAGCCGCAGTTTGGTTACACCATTCGATCTGACTTTGATCGTCAAGCAGCATCACGCCATTAGGAGATGCTTGGATCGCCAGCAAAAAGTCTTTCAAGCGCTGGTCGCTGACCACCAAGGCACGCTCACGATCACGTAACAAGCGTCGCGTGCGATCAACCACTTCACCCCACAAACCAATGGTTTGTGG
>CAIMWY010000181.1 GCA_903845315.1 uncultured Burkholderiales bacterium | reverse complement strand
TCGGCCCAGCGACGCACGTCGGTCACGCTCAAGCGGGCGATCTCGGTGATGCCCACCCCCGCAAATTTCACCGCACGTGCGGTGGGGTTCAAGCGCGTGCCTTCGCAGGTGGGACAGGCGGCGTCGACCAAGTCGTCCACATCGGGTTCGGCAAAGGTTTGCTCACGGCCTTTGTCTTTGTCGTCGCGCACCGAGTCGTCCAGCACCTTGCGCTGGTCTTTGTTGAGCTTGACGCCTGTGCCCACGCAGTCGGTACACCAGCCGTGCTTGCTGTTGTACGAGAACAGGCGCGGGTCCAGCTCGGCATACGAGGTGTCGCACACCGGGCAGGCGCGTTTGGTCGAGTAGGCGTCTAAGCGGCCAATGCTGTTGGTCTCGGCACCGGCCAACATGGCTTCGCGCAAACCGTCCAACTGGCTCAGCACATGCACCACGCCTTTGCCATGCTCCAGCGCCGTGGCCAAGGCTTGGCGCAAGGGCGCCTCGTTCTGAGCCGACACCACCAAGCTGGCCACCGGCAGTTCGATGGTGTGCTCTTTGAAGCGGTCAATGCGCGGAAAGCCCGTGGTCGGCAAAAAGTGTCCGTCCACCCGCAGGTGGGTGTAGCCACGCGGACGTGCCCAGTCGGCCAGTTCGGTGTACACGCCTTTGCGGTTCATCACCAAGGGGCTGAGCAAGCCGATGTGCTGGCCTTTGAACTCACGCATCAACTGCGCCGCAATGCGGTCTGGCGTTTGCGGCTGAACCGCCGCGCCATCGTGCGTGCAATGCTGGGTGCCGAGTTTGACAAACAGCAAACGCAAAAAGTGCCACACCTCGGTGGTGGTGCCCACGGTTGATTTGCGCCCACCGCGTGACAGCCGCTGCTCAATCGCCACCGTGGGCGGAATGCCATAGACCGCGTCCACCTCAGGGCGACCTGCTGGCTGCACGATGCTGCGTGCGTACGCGTTGAGACTTTCTAGGTAACGCCGCTGGCCTTCGTTGAACAAAATGTCAAAGGCCAGCGTGGATTTGCCCGAACCCGACACGCCGGTGATGACGTTGAACTTGCCGCGCGGGATGTTGACGCTCAAGCTCTTGAGGTTGTGCTCTTTGGCGTTGATGATTTGAATGCTGCCTTGATCGCCCGTGCCTTTGACGGTTGCCAAGAAACGCGCGGCGCCTTCTGCTGCCTTCAAGCCCACCGAAGACTTGGCCACCTCATACACCACGCCCATAGACGTCGCATAGTCACGCAAGGCCTTGCCGGTGTGCGAGGTGGGATGCAAACGCACCTCTTCGGGCGTGCCCTCGGCCACCAACAAGCCACCAGCCTCGCCACCCTCGGGCCCCAAGTCAATCAGCCAGTCACTGGCACGGATCACGTCGAGGTTGTGCTCGATCACGATCAGCGAGTTGCCGTCTTCCAACAAGCGGCGCATGGCGCGCATCAGCTTGGCAATGTCGTCAAAGTGCAGGCCGGTGGTGGGTTCGTCCAGCATGAACAAGGTGCCCCGGCGAGCCAGCGCCTGGCGGGTGGCGCTACTGGCTTTGGCGGCCTCAGCCAAAAAACCGGCCAGCTTGAGCCGCTGCGCCTCGCCACCCGACAGCGTGGGCAC
>CAIMWY010000180.1 GCA_903845315.1 uncultured Burkholderiales bacterium | reverse complement strand
CGGCGTTTGGCGTAGTCCACCAACTCGCGCAGGTTTTTGGTGGGCACGTCGGGGTGGACCACAAACAAGCTGGGCACTTTGGCCAGCAAGGTCACGGGGGCGAAGTCGTGGTTCACGTCGTAGCCGGTGTTGGCAAAGATGTAAGGGTTGACCGCCAGCGAGCCCACATGGCCCAAGATCACGGTGTGGCCGTCGCCCGGTGCGCGCGCCACCTCTTGCATGGCAGGCACACCGCCGCCACCGGCCTTGTTGTCGAGCACCACAGGAAACGGCAGCTGGCGCGACAGCTCTTGCGCCACCGTGCGCGCCACGATGTCAGAGGTGCCACCGGGCACAAACGGCACCACAAAGCGAATCGGCTTGCTGGGCCAGCTTTGCGCTAGAGCGCCTGTTGGGTGCACCAGCACGCCCAAGTTCGCCGCGACGCTGGCCTGCAGCCATTGGCGACGGTGGGGGTTGAAGGTGTGCGGCATCAGGGTCTCACGGTGGGTGCTGCGATTCTGACCATCCGCAGCCAGCTTGCCGACTGGCGGGCGTCCAGTCGGTGACAGCCCTTGGGTCTAGGTTCGGCCACCCAGGCCCAACGCCACCCGCGAACACAACGCGCCTTTCAAGCCTGGGCGTCGTCAAGCCCTGGGCAGTTGCACCACAAAGCTAGCGCCGCCGCCGGGTCGGTCTTCGCAGCGCACCTGGCCGCCGTGTCGCTGCACGATGGAGCGCACCAAGGCCAGCCCGAGTCCAACGCCACCTTCGCGTTCGCTCGCACCGGGTAGGCGGTAAAACGGCTCAAAGATGCGCTCACGCAATTCGGGCGGCACGCCGGGGCCTCGGTCGCACACACGCAACACCACCCAGGCCGGGTCATGGGATTCGAGCTGCACCTCGACATCGGCCGTGCCGTAACGGCGCGCGTTCTCCAGCAAATTGCGCAGCATGCGTCGCAACAGTTTGGGCACGCCCGCTACTTGCAGGCTTTGGGGTTGATCGCCCAGTTCAAGCGCGGCGTTGACGCGGGCGCATTCTTCGCTGGCCAAGCCGGTGAGGTCGACGTTCTCGACCGTGCCGATGTCGGCCTCTTTGGCGTCGAGCCGACTGGCCAACAAAATCTCATCGATCAATTGGTCGAGCTCGCCCACGCTGCGCGAGATTTCTTCTTTCATGGCGGACAAGGGGGTGTCGCCCATCAGCTCCAGCCCCATGCGAATGCGCGTGAGCGGCGAGCGCAGCTCGTGCGAGGCATTGGCCAGCAAGGATTTGTGCGAGGTGACGAGTTGCTCGACTTGTTCGGCCGCATGGTTGAAGCGATCGGCCAGGTAAGCCACCTCGTCGCCGCCGTGCACCGCCACGCGGGCCGCCAAATTACCGGTGCCCCACTGCTCCACCCCTTTTTGCAACTGCTCCAAACGACGCGTGAGTCGGCGCACGATGGGGTAGGTGGCCAAGGCCACGGCCAAGCCGACCAGACCGAGCGTCCAAAAAAAACCAAACGGTGGGCGCGACCAGAATGAACGTGCAGGACGCGGCAAGTGGATGTGCATCATCTCGCCGTCTTGCATGCGCACCATGAACTCTGGCCCGGTGCCAAAGTGGCCGGGCGGCGGCCCAGGCATGTGGGCATGTTCTGTGGCGCCCTCGATGGGCGGGTGCGTCATCAAGCCCTCGCCAGCCACGCCTTCATGCGGATGCAAAGGTCGGCGACCTTGGCCCACCACCTCGCCCGCAGCGTTGCGCACCACCACGTCGCGCAAGGGGGGGTCTGCGCTCATGCGCGCCACCCAACCCGCCAGCAGCGTGAGCAAAGCCACGGCCAACACCACGGCCAACCAAATGCGCACATACAAGGGCAGGTGCAATGAGCGACTGGGCGAGGCGAGAGGGGCCATGCGAGCGTCAGTCTTGTTGTTTGGCAAACACATACCCCACGCCACGCACGGTCAAAATGCGTTTGGGGGTTTTGGCATCGTCTTCGATGGCCGAGCGAATGCGGCCCATGTGCACGTCAATCGAGCGGTCGAAGGCTTCGAGCTCACGCCCGCGCACAGCCTCCATGATTTGGTCGCGTGACAGCACCCGCCCTGCACGCTCGGCCAGCACCCACAGCAAGTCAAACTGGTACGAGGTCAGCTCGCAGGCTTGGCCGCGCACGGTCACGCTGCGCGCGTCGCGGTCGATCAGCAAGCTGCCAAATTTCAGCGGCTCGTTGAGGGTGGGGACGGGGCTGCCGAGGTGGTGGCGCCGCAGCACAGCGCG
>CAIMWY010000179.1 GCA_903845315.1 uncultured Burkholderiales bacterium | reverse complement strand
GGCACCCGGGTCGAGCCCGCGGTCGGTGGTGACACCCTTGACCGCGTGCGACATGGCCGCCGCACCAATGCGCAAAATGCCCAAGGCTGCTTCAGTGACCGATAGCCCCAAGGGCTTGGCAATCTTCTCGTTCATGGCCGCCGTGGCGGCCGCTTTGTCTAGCAGCATTTCGCCGCCTAAGAAGTTTTTAGCATCCAAGCGCCCCAAGATCAAATTGGCGTCAGTCACTGTCGGCTCAGTGCCTCCCAAGCCGTAACAAACCGGCCCAGGCGAAGCGCCTGCGCTTTGCGGGCCCACACGCAAGGCACCGGTGCCGCTTAGGCTGGCAATGCTGCCGCCGCCCGTGCCGACCTCGTGGATGTCGATCATGGGGGTGAGCAAAGGCAAGCCCGTGAGGTAGCCGCCAATCATCACGCTGTTGGCCACCAAAGCACGGCCATGGCGCACCACGCCTGCCTTGGCGGTCGTGCCGCCCATGTCAAACGCGATGGCGTTTTGGATATTCAAGGCCTTGCACAACGCCTGAGTACCGATCACGCCCGCCGCAGGGCCTGACTCCATCATGCGCACACAGTCTTGGCGAGCCTCGCTGAGCGAATACAAGCCACCGGTGGACTGCACCACCAGGAACTTGCCCTCAAAGTCCACCGCCTTGAGTTCGTCTTCAATCTCACCCAGGTATTTGTCCACCCGTGGGCCAATGTAGGCATTGGCCACCACGGTGGAGGTGCGCTCGAACTCGCGGTATTCCTGGGACAACTCGCTGGAGATAGACACAAACACATGCGGCAACTCTTTGCGCAGGTAGTCACGCACGGTTTGTTCGTGCAGTGGGTTGCGGTAGGAGTGCAAAAACAAAATTGCCACCGCATCGAGCTTGAGTGTTTTGAGCTTCTCGCACAGGGCTGACAACTCGTCCATGGCCAAAGGCTTGTAAATGGTGCCATCGGCCATCATGCGCTCGGTCAGCTCAAAGCGTAGGTCGCGCTCGACCAAGGGCTGGTGCTTGCGGTGCCACAGGTTGAACGAATCGGGACGGTTGATGCGCCCGATCTCATAAATGTCGCGAAAGCCACGCGTGGTGATGAGCGCGGTACGAGCCCCACTGCGCTCCAACATTGTGTTGATGGCCACGGTGGAGCCATGTAAAAATAAATGCGCGTCTTCGAGCGCAACCCCGGTTTTTTGCAAGCCGGTCAAGATGCCGTCGACCAAGTGTCGCGGCGTGGTGAGGGTTTTACCCAGCGTGAAACGGCCCAGCTTTTCGTCAAAGGCGGCCACGTCAGTGAAGGTGCCGCCAATGTCTGCGGCCACGCGGTATCGGGAGGGTTGGTGTTTGGGCATGGGGTCTTGGGATAGAGAAGTCGAACAAACAGGTGCGTCGAGCACACCAGCCACGCGATGGTAGGAACGCCCTGACATGCAGTCAATGACAAATCTGGCAAACTAGGTATATCAATTAAGTGATAGGTATGACATGCCCCACATTTCACTCTCTGCCATGCGGCCTCAGCTGTGGCGCTTGTTCATGGACTTGGCCGAGCAAGGCAGCTTGAGCAAGGTCTCGATGCTGCGCGACATCGCACAGCCGCAGCTGAGTCGGCAACTGGCCGAGTTGGAAGCCCAATGCGGCGGACCTTTATTCATCCGGCACGGACGCGGGGTGCACTTGTCTGAACTGGGACGGTGGGCGCTGCCGCGCGTGCAAGCCTGGCTGGCGCACACCGAGCAATTGGCCAACGACATTCGTTCGGGCTCAGGCGTACCCATTGGCGAGGTGCGCATTGGCACCATGCCGTCCACCGTGCGCCCCCTGTTGTGCCCGGTGCTGGCACGCGCCAAGGTGCTCTATCCCTTGGTGCGCATCAGTGTGCGTGAAGCCTTGGACAGCCAGATGGAAGATGGTCTGCAGCACGCGAAATTTGATTTGGCCATTCGCTATGTGCACCCGCAACACCTCAACCGCAGTGACAAAGTGCTGCGGGAGGTGGATTCATTTTTGGTGGGCCCCCTGGGTGACAAATTGACACGCAAAAAAACGGTCAACTTCTCGGAGTTGGCCAAGCTCAACCTGGTGCTGCCGTGTCGGCCCAGCGTCTGGCGCGACAACTTAGACAGCTTGGCCCGATCACAGGGCTTTGAGCTGACAGTGAGCATGGAAGCTGACTCACTGACGGTTCAAAAAGAAATGGTGATGCAAGCTGGCATGCACACCTTGCTGGGACCTATGGCCCTGCAACCTGAGTTGCAGAACAAGCGATTGCAAGCGGCAAAAATCGTCGGCCCGGCGTTGCCACGCATGATGGCCCTGACCCCTCGCGCAGGAATGGTGATGACTTTGGCGCAGAAGGTGATTGCAGAACTGATCGTCGACACCGCCAATGGCTTGACCTCAGCTGGCCAGGCGCAGCCAAGCTAAGTTCGAACGGTTGAAGTTGCGCGCTAACCTGCTCAGTCGAGCTTCATGCCAACGTCTTTGACCACCCGACCAAATCTGTTCATGTCTGCGGCAATGAGGTTGGCAAAGTCGTCGGTCTTGGCCACACGGGGTTCGTAGCCCAAAGCGATCAGGCGCTCTCGCACATCTGGGCTGGCCACAGCTTTGGCCACTTCGTTGCTCAAGCGCGCCACAATGTCTTTGGGCGTGCCCGCAGGGGCCACGATGCCGTTCCATGATTCGTACTCAAAGCCAGGCAAGCCCGATTCGATGACGGTGGGCACGTCTGGCAAGCTGGAAGATCGACGCTTACCCGTGGTGGCCAAGGCGCGCACTTTACCGGCACGGATGTTGGGCAAGGGCCCCACAGGACTGTCGAACACCATATTGATTTCACCCGACAACAAGGCAATGGTCATCGGCGCATTGCCTTTGTAGGGGACATGCAGCAAATCAATTCCTGCATGCGAACGGAACAACTCTGCCCCCATGTGCAATGGCCCACCACTGCCGGACGAGCCATAAGTCAACTGACGGGGATGGGCCTTGGCATAGGCAATCAGATCGGGCAGGTTTTGTGCCGCCACCGAGGGGTGAACTGCAATGACCAAGGAATACACTGCTACCAAGCCCACAGGGGTGAAGTCTTTGATGGGGTCCCACGCGAGTTTTTGCAAATGCGGCTGGATGGCCATGCCGTTGGTGGCCAGCAGCAAGGTGTAACCATCGGGCTGGGCACGCGCGACATATTCGGTGCCAATGTTGCCGCCAGCGCCCGCGCGCGTTTCCACCACCACCGCTTGCCCTAGGCTTTCACCGATCTTGTGCGCGATCAAACGCGCCGTTGCCTCAGCACCTCCGCCCGGCGGGAACGGCACGATCAAGCGGATGGGTTTGGAAGGGTATGTCGCTTGGGCATACGTGACTGAACTGCAAAACAAAGCACACAGCAGGCTGCAAAGCACGGACAGGAAAGACAAGGGTTGGATGGTCATCCGGGCATGATAGGGATCGCTCTGAGTGCGAAGGCTAAAGAAAACCCTTAAAAAATAATTGCAAAGGTCCTCAAGTTCTCACAACCCAGGTCGATTCTTCACACACGATGAGCGATAAGCTCTACTGGAAAGGTCTGTGATGACTTCTGTTTTGGGCAATCTTCAGCTACCCCCAGCCGGCGCAAATGCGATGGCGGGCGAAGCTATGGGCCGCCCGCTCAGCAGTCAGGCCACGATGCAAACCAGACCCCAAGTAGCCATTGCACCTGAAATCACTGAGAAAAAATTAGAGAAGAAGCCCATCCCGGTTGTCAGCGACGAAACCCAAATAGCTTATTCAGTGGACAACAAAGGCAACAAGTTGTTGGTCAAGATCACCAACCATGTCACCGGAGAGGTGGTGAGAACTTTGGAATTCAAAAACTTCACCACGGATGCACACACGCTGAGTAAATTAGCAGGCCACTTGGTCGACCACAAGACCTGAGCAGCCCCTCGGCTTGTCCGACGACGCAGGCCCTGCGCTGAGAGTCTCCTGAATTACTGGCAAAGAGTTGAATTGCTTGTAGATTCTGGCTGTTTTAATTCTCTCTCAGGATACCTACATGACAAAAGCCTACTGGGTCAGCGCCTACCGCTCAATTGACGACGCCGATGCTTTGGCCGAATATGCCAAATTGGCAGGCCCTGCTTTAGCCGATGCCGGCGCCAAATTTTTGGCCCGTGGCATGCCAGCAGCCATCAAAGAGTCTGGACTAATGCAACGTCTGGTAATGATCGAGTTTGACAACCTCGAAGTGGCTTTGGCGGCCTATGACAGCCCAGGCTACAAAGCCGCTTTGAAGGCCTTGGGTGACAACGCCGTGGTGCGAGACATTCGCATCATTGAAGGCGTCTGACAACACACGTTAAGACGTCAGCAATGGCCAAGCGCTGACGTCAAAGCTATCGGGCACCACGACGTGGAAAAAACCGCGGGTTCCACGCAACGAGCGGGTGATATGCCCCCTGCCCTGGGCATCTTCGGTAAACAGCAAATCGCCGGGCTGGCAGATCACACGCTTGCCTTGGCTGGTCTCAAGCTCTAACAGACCTGAGGTGATGAAGATCAGTTGACGGCGGGGTGCATTGTGAAAATCTTGCACATGACCTTGTGGCGTTTCTCTGAAAAAAATCGACTCGCTCGGAAAAATCGCGGACATGGGACGATCGGCCTGACTCATCGGCACCTGGCGAATTTCAATCTCGGAGTCGCCAGTAGCTGTGGTGAAAATTCTGAAAACTTGCATCTGATACCTTCTTAAATGATGGCGGTCAAAGCGCCATCGACCGTGAGGATGGAGCCACTGATGTAACTGGCTTTACTGGACGCCAAGAAGACCACAGCATTGGCAATTTCACTGGCTTGTGCGACCCGACCAAAAGGCATTTTGGCACCGGCTCGGTGCGTGGCCTCTTCCAAACTGATGCGGTGTTGCGCAGCTTCTGCCTCAAGCAAGCCTTGCATGCGATCGGTCAAAGTGCGGCCTGGGTTGACGGCATTCACCCGCACTCCCTTGGGACCATAGGCCGCCGCCAAACCCGCACTGGCCAACAACAGCGCCGCATTGGCAGCGCCTCCAGCCACATGCACCGCACTGGCGACTTTGCCACCAATTCCCACGATGTTGACCACACTGCCGCTGCCTCGCTGGGCCATGCGTTTGAGGGCCGGATTCAAGATGTTGATGTAACTGAAGAACTTGGAGTTCATCGCATCTTGCCAATCGTCTGGCGTCAACTCAAAAGCGGGAATACGACTGGCTGCACCCGCAGAGTTGACCAACACATCGATCTCACCGGCAGCGATGCAAGCCTGCTCAAGTGCCTGTTCTGCATCTGCGGCTTGCGTCAAATCAGCAGCACACAAATGAACAAGAGTCGCATCAAAACCGTCTTGAATTAACGCTGCACGCGCCGAGTCCAAGTTGGCTTGGGTGCGAGAAATCAATGTCACCACTGCGCCCTCTGCTAAGAACGCTTTGGCGCATGCCAAGCCGATTCCTTTGCTACCACCTGTGATGAGGATGTGTTTCTGATGAAGGTCGAGATCCATGTTTATCCTGTTGTTCTATTTGAAAGCAAGGTGGTTTAATCGAGATACACATTGTGCGGCTTGCATGGGCCATCGCCTATGGGCGGTGACCTGAAAGTGACAACTAACGCGTTGCTTATTTTTTGATTGGGAGACTGATTTGTATATTAAAAAAAATAGTGTCGTGTCCAAGCGGCGCTGCATGGGTTTGATTTTGGCTGTGGCAGGTTTGAGCAGCTGGCCTGCCATCAGCTGGGCTCAAGACACGCCACTGACTGGCAAACAAATTCGACTGGTCGCCCCCTTTTCTCCCGGCGGGGGTGTGGACAGTTTGGCACGCGGCTTGGCAGATGGTTTGCAACGCAACACCGGCTTGTCGGTCACCGTGGAAAACAAACCCGGTGCAGGTGGCAACATTGCCGCCAACTATGTGGCCAAGTCCAACAACGCCAACACACTGTATCTGTTGGTCAACAGCGTGAACCATTACGCCAACCCGGTCATGGTCAAAAACTCTGGGTATGACCCCTACAAAGATTTTGCGCCGGTGGCTTACCTCAGCTCGTTCCCTTACATCTTTGTCGTGCCGGGTGACAGCAAGTTCACGAGCATCAAAGAACTGACGACCCAGTTGCGGGCACAACCTGGCTCGTTGAGCTGGGCCTTTGGTGGCAATGGCACGCTGGGACACTTCTTGGGTGTTGCGATGGAACGCGCCGAGAAAATCAAAGGCACGCCAGTGTCCTACCGAGGCGGACCCGACTTGCTGACAGCCCTAGGTGGCAAGCAAGTGGACATGGCCATCATGTCGGTGCAAAGCTCGCTGCCCTTGATTGCGCAAGGGCGACTCAAAGCCTTGGCTGTTTCAGGCGATATGCGCAACAAAACCTTGCCGCAGATCCCAGCAGCCAACGAAGTAATTGCCAATTACCCAAGCATCGTGGGCTTTGTGGCCTTGTATGCCCCTGTCAACACACCTGCACGCCAACTAGAGCAGTTGATGCGTGAAGTCAACAAGGTGGTGACATCCGAGGAATACACCAAACGTTTGGACAAAGACGGGTCAACGGCCAAAACATTTAACAGCCCAACAGATGCCAAAGACTTTTTTGACAAAGAAGGGCCAAAGTGGGAAGCCTTGACTGTGGAGGCGGGGCTCAAAGTCGAATGAGGTCTTCTCCATCCTTAGATCTACGATTTTTATTTTTCTTTTCACTGGTGCAGCTGATCAGCTGGGGCAGTGTGTTTTATGGCTTTTCTCTTTTCATGGTGCCCCTAGAGCAGGCACTGGGCATGGACAGATCCGCGTCCTCCATCGGGTTTAGCTTGGCCTTGTTGACTGAGGGTGTGTTTGCATTTTGGGTGGGTCGCTGGATCGATCAAGGGCATGAACGCGCAGTGATGAGCGGGGGCTCATTGCTACTCGGTTTGGTTTTTATCGCGCACAGCCAAGTCAGCACAGCCGCAGAGTTTTACCTGCTTTGGACGTTGATGGGCATTGGTTTGTCCGCCACCCTCTACCCGCCTGCGTTCACGGTAATCACACGTCGCTTTCCTGGCGATTTTCGACGTGGGATTATTTTGTTGACTTTCTTAGGAGGCTTGGCCAGCACAGTATTCATTCCGTTGATCGCTTGGTTAATTGACGGCCATGGGTGGCGAGACACGCTGTGCATCTTGGGTGCGTTGCATCTTCTGGTGTGTGCCCCGCTGCACTTTAGATTGTTAAGCGATGCACCCAAGCGAATATCGGCAGTCCATGCATCAGTCGACCCTCATGCGAGTTGGCGCACCCATTTGAAAGAGCCCAGCTTTTGGTTGTTGGGTGTTTTCATTGTTTTACTGATGATGGTCACCAGTGCCCTTCCCGCTCATATGGTGAGTTTGTTAAGAGAATCGGGTATGTCCGAACGCTGGGCGCTGACCCTACCCGCCTTGATCGGCGTCTTGCAAGTCGTCGGACGCTTGGGACTCTTCAGCTTAGAGAGCCAACTCAATGTGCACCACACCAATCGATGGATGCCGTGCCTGATTCCGCTGGGATTTTTGGCATTGCTTGTGGGGCAGGCTGAAATAGTTTGGGCTCTCACTTTTGTCGCTTTATATGGCCTTGGCAACGGAATGCTGACCATCATCAAAGGTACGGCTGTAGCGCAATACATCAGTCACGAACACACAGGCACTTTGAATGGCACTCTTGGCGTTCCATTGGCATTGGCACGTGCGGCCTCTCCGTTATTGATGGGCATGATGTGGTCAACGACTGTGGGCTATCAACATGGCTTGTGGTTGATGACAGGTCTCAGTGCCATCGGAATTGCTGCCTTGTGGTGGGCGCAACATCGCGTTCTAAATAAGCAAGGCCTGCTCAAGCCATGAAGTCAGTCATCTTGAGTATCATCTGCTGTGCTCGAACTACAAGGAACACATGTCTACCTTCGCAGAACAACTGAAAAATGAAATAGCACGCATTGCGCGTAAAGAAAGCAGAGCAGACTCCAAACAAGTCAAAAAAGCATCTGCCCAATACCGTGCTGAAATTGCTGCAATGAAGCGTCGCATTGCAAGCCTTGAATCAGCGCTTGCACGTCTGCTCAAACAGCAGACCCCCACCAAGACTCAAGTTAAGCAAGAAGCGAGTGTCGCTTTGCGTTTTAGGGTTGATGGCTTCGCCTCGTTGCGCAAAAAGCTAGGCTTGACTGCGCATGAGATGGCGCATCTCATTGGGGTCTCTGCTCAGTCGGTGTATCACTGGGAAGCTGGCAAATCACGCCCGCGCGCAAGTCAATTGTCAGCGATCTCCGAAGTTCGCAAACTCAGCAAGAAAGAGGCCTGGGAAAAGCTGGCGGGTTGATGACGCATAAGTTAGGCGACTTACTCTGCGACAACGGTATTGCGGAGCAAGCCTATCCGAGATATTTCTACTTCTAAGGTGTCGCCTGGCTTGAGCCAAAGGGCTGGCTTGCGCGTAAAGCCCACACCTTCAGGCGTGCCAGTGGAGATAACATCTCCGGGGGACAAAGGCATCCAACTTGAGATGTAGCTGATCAAGTAGGGAATGTCAAAAATAAGGTCGTCGGTTTGGGTATGCTGTACCTCCACACCATTGAGACGGGTACTTAACAGCAGTTGAGTTGGATCCCCCACTTCATCGGAAGTCACAAGACAAGGACCAAAACTTCCCGTTGCGAAGAAGTTTTTTCCGACAACAAGACAATGGCCCATCTGGTAATCGCGAATGCTGCCGTCCATCACAATCGAATAGCCAGCGATATGGGACAGTGCATCTTCACGCCGAATGTGACGCCCCCCTTTACCAATAACCACAGCCAATTCACCTTCGTAGTCAAAGTCAGAAGAAATACGCGGGCACACCAAGGCTTCGTCGTGGGCGACGATGGAGCTCTTGAGTCGAATGAATGTGCTGGGAAAGTCTGGCAACTTGAGATTAGCCTCGGCCAAATGCCCTTTGTAATTACGACCAATGCAAATCAAGTTGTCTACATCGGGCAAGGGCGTGAGCAAAGTCACATCGGCCAAGCGGTGATCTGGCGCCTCAGCTGCCATTGAACGGATAGCCCCCATGGCATCAGCTTTCAGGGCTGCCAATAAACTTAAGTGTGGCAATCGGCGTCCTAGGTCTATCACGCCATCACCGACGACCACCCCATAGCTGGTGGTTTCATTCAATTTGTAGCTAATGAGTTTCATGCTTGCAACTCCTTGACAGCTTGTTTCGCATGCAAAGCGCTTTGCGCCAATTTCGCCCTGAGCGCATGGGTCTCGTTGAGCATCACATTCAAATCAGCATCGAGCGCCACCCCATAGTCACGACGGGCCCCCTCTAGGGTGACATATCCATGCAAGACATCCTCGACCACGCGACTAACTTCACGTTCGTAGGCAGGTCCTCGTCCGCCACCTCCGGCTGACAAAAATTCAACAGTAGCGCCCTCTTTGAGCACCAGCGCCGTGACCTTGTGGTAGCGAGTCGGCTTGGTTTCTCCAGGCTGGGTCACGAGCACATAACCGACTTGCGCAGGTCCGCCACCGAACAAGCCCCAGGGTGGACATTTGGTTCGCTCGAAAGCACAAATTAACTCAATGTCTTGCAGCGCTCGATAAACTTTGCTCAGTCCTAAACCGCCACGAAAAGTACCAGGGCCAGCACTGTCAGCGCGCCAGACATAACGCTCAACCCGCATGGGGAAAAAGGTCTCTTCAACTTCGCAGGGAATGCTACGCGTGTCGCCATGGGTCACCGTCTTCAAAGGTGAGAACCCATCGCCATCAGGACGTGCACCCCAGCCTCCGAGGACCGTATCAATGGTTGAAAATCTATAGCCAGTTTTGGGGTCCTTGCCAAAGAAAATATACAAGCCATTGGTGCTGTGATGCGCTGCTGGAATTCGTTCAGGCATGGCTTGGCTCATCGCCAAGTAAACGGTGTCAATGACCGTTTTGATGGTCATGTTCCATTGCGCCATGGCCGCATTGTCAATCGCGCTGATCACGGTGCCTGGAGGAAGTTTAACTTTCAGTGGACGAAACGCGCCCTCATTGGGGGGTAAGTAGGGCATGACGGCGCTTTTAAATGCCACCTTTGCTGCGGCCATACCCCCGCTACGGCCACTGTTGATGGGCCCCTTCACTTGTCCGGCGGTACCGGTGAAATCGATTTCAAGTTCATCGCCTCGGATGGTGACTGCGGCCTTGATGGGCAATGTTTGATCGAGGTTGATGCCATCGTCGTCAAGAAATGAATCGGCTTCATAGCGTCCATCAGGCAGCGCTGCGATTTGTCGGCGGACAAAGGCTTCCGATTGATCCCAAATCGTCTCCACACAGCTGCGAATGGTCTCCCAGCCATATTTCGCAATCATTTCGCCAAACCGCAAAGTGATCAATTTGCAGCAACCAATCTGCGCGGCCATGTCGCCAAAAGACAATTCAGGGAAACGTATGTTGTGGCGCAACATACGCATGATCTCTTCATCGGGCAGCCCCGCCTTGTGAACCTTCACGCTGCGAAATTGCAGGCCCTCTTGGAAAATTTCGGTGGTGTCTGTTGAGAATGAGCTCGCGACTCGGCCGCCCACGTCAGACCAATGGGCACGCGTCGCAGCAAACGCAATGAGCTTTCCTTCGTGATGGATAGGCATGTACAGCACCACATTGTTCAAGTGTTGACCGCAAATGGCCCCATAGTTCTGGATCAACACATCGCCTGGAGAAAACCCATCTTCACCATAAATTTCAAGTCCATCACGAACAGGGTCTCCTAGATCTGCCATGAATGTGGGGATACCACCCCGGCTTTGTGCAATGGTTTGACAGTCGACATCCAACAAGCCGACACAGTAGTCCTTGACTTCATAAATGATTGGGCTGAAAGCCGTTCGCGAAAGATTGATTTCGCCTTCATCAAGAATGGCAATTAATAAGTTCCGAATAATTTCCAAGGTGATCGGGTCGACTTGGCTCTTTGTTTGCGTGCTCATGCGCGTGCTCCTAACGTGATGGCGATGTTTCCCATAGGGTCTAATTCGGCACAATCACCGGGGGCCAAAACTGTGGTGGAGGCCTCCTCTTCGATCACGCCAGGGCCTGTAACGACCTGACCTCCCAGTAACTCTGAACGCTGCCAAACCGAACAATCGGTAAACCCGATCTCTTCGAACCACATGCGCCTGTGGGTCGGTTTGCCATTTTCTGTATTTTGATTTTTCGCCTGCATCAATTCAGGTCG
>CAIMWY010000178.1 GCA_903845315.1 uncultured Burkholderiales bacterium | reverse complement strand
TCGAGTTTTTTCAGCTTGCCGCGTTGCCCCAACACCAACAACCCCAATCGGTGCAGCTCAGGCATGCTGAACCCCAACATATCGGCGTTGTCCAAAATGTAAGCGCCATGCTTGTGGTAGTCGCTGTGAGAAATGGCAATGCCCACTTCATGCAATGCAGCAGACCATCCCAACTTTCTGATGGCGCGCGTGAGTGCAGGCCCTGTGGCTGGCGCTAGTTGGTGAAAAATGTGTGTTGCCGCCTGTTGAACTCTTTGGCTTTGCGCTGCATCGACAGCAAACTTTTGCGCCAAACGCTGCACCGATACATCGCGCGCATCCGAGGTATCGTCTTCGCGCTCCACCATGTCAAATAACACACCATGACGCAGCGCACCTTGCGCCACCAGCAGACGGTCAATGTTGAGAAGATCTATCAAAGCACGAAGCACGCTGACGCCGCCGCCAATCACAGCACGGCGATCTTCTTTCAAGCCTTCAAGTCGCACCCGATCCACATGCCCTGCGCGCAACAAGCATTTGATCAACCAATTCAAACCCTCCCGACTGATCTCGCCTTCAGGCCAACCTGCAGTTTGTAAAATATCTGCCACCGCACCCACCGTGCCCGAGGCACCATAGGCCGCCGTCCATGCCTCGCGCGGGTATTGGGTCAGGGCTTCTTCGAGAACAGCTTGCGCTGCAATTTCTGCGCGGTAAAACGTCTGCTCTGTGAATTCGCCAGTGGGGAAATACTTCATTGACCAAGCCACGCTACCCACTCGAAACGACGCGGTTTCTGTGGCCTGAGTGCCCATTCCCAAAATGATTTCGGTCGAGCGTCCGCCAATGTCCACCACCAAACGTTGCTCTTGACTGTGTGGCAAGAGGTGAGACACGCCTTGGTAAATCAGGCGCGCTTCTTCAGTGCCAGCAATCACCTCAATAGGAAAGCCCAAAATCTCACATCCCCGTTTAAGAAACACATCGCGGTTTTTCGCTTCACGCAGTGTTTGTGTAGCCACAGCACGCACTTGGTTTTTTTTGTAACCCGATAAACGCTCTGCAAATCGGGCCAAGCAGTCCCAGCCTCTTTCCATGGCTTCTTGCGACAAGTTGCGATCTTCATCGAGGCCGTTGCCTTGTCGCACGGTTTCTTTCAGGTATTCGATGCGTTCAATCTGTCCGTGGTCATAGCGTCCAATTTCTAGTCTGAAACTGTTCGAGCCCAAATCAATGGCTGCAAGGAGGGTGCCGTGGTTCATGACTTGTGATCCTAGGTCATTTTTATGACATATTGATGTCTCTAAACTGTCATTGACGCCCTTTATAGTGCCAACCTGCTTCAAGTAAATGCGCCATGAACACCTTTGACCAAAACGATCAAGCCAACCATCCCCGTCCTTGCGACAGTGAGTTTTCTGAGATGGTGGATCAACTGATCGCAAGGCGACAATTTTTAGGCGCAAGTGCCGGTCTGGGCCTGGGTTTGTTTTTGAGTGGCGCTGCGATGGCGGCTCCTGGCAAACCATTCCCCGCAAGCTCTGGGCCGAGCATTGGCTTCAAACCCATTGCTGCAAATTCCCTCGACACCGTCACACTGCCTGATGGCTATCAATGGCGTGTGCTTTCATCTTGGGGTGACCCGGTGTTGCCCGGCAGCAGCAGTTTTGACCACAGCACGCGCGGCACCGCCTTGAGTCAGAGCCTGGCCATGGGGGACAACAACGATGGCATGAGCTTTTTCAGCTTGGGGCAAGAACATGGCGTGATTGCCGTCAACAACGAATACACCAACTATGAGCACCTGCTCCCTCACGGACGCTGTGTCAGCATTGACGATGCACGCAAAGCTCAGGCTGCGCATGGCGTGACCGTGTTTGAGGTCCGCCGCAAGGCAAGCGTCTGGCAACAAGTGCCCAATGCGCCCTTGAACCGACGCATCACCGCCAACACCGAAATGCGATTGAGCGGCCCTGCGTCCGGTCACCCATGGCTCAAAACCGCGGCCGATCCCACCGGTTCGGTGGTGCTGGGGACATTCAACAACTGCGCCAATGGCCGCACCCCTTGGGGTACGTATTTAACCTGCGAAGAAAACTTCAACGGTTACTTTGGCAGCGCCACCCCATTGCCCGACAACCCTGCTTTCAAGCGTTATGGCATCGGTGCCAAAGACGCGGGCTACAACTGGCACCCCTTTGACGGTCGTTTTGACTTGGGCCAAAACCCCAACGAAGCCAACCGCTTTGGTTGGGTGGTCGAAATTGACCCCATGAACCCCTACAGCACGCCCAACAAGCGCACAGCCTTGGGACGCTTTAAGCACGAGAACGCCGAAGTTGTGATCAGTGCCGATGGCTATGTGGTGGTCTACATGGGCGACGACGAGCGCGGCGAACACATCTACAAATTTGTCTCTGCCAAAACCTACGATTCTAAAAACGATGCAGCCAATCGCCAGTTGCTTGACGAAGGCACGCTCTATGTGGCGCGCTTCACGGCGGTCGACGGCAAGCTGTCGGGTCAAGGCGAATGGCTAGAGTTGACGCATGGCAAAAATGGGTTGACCCCAGAGAACGGTTTCAAAGACCAAGCTGAAGTGCT
>CAIMWY010000177.1 GCA_903845315.1 uncultured Burkholderiales bacterium | reverse complement strand
CGCACATCAGCCGAGTTGGCCCGCGCCTACAAGGTGCGGCTGCACACGCACCTGGCCGAGAACGACCACGACATTGCCTACACCCGTGAAAAGTTCAACTGCACACCCGCCGAGTACGCGCAAGACCTGGGCTGGGTGGGCGACGATGTATGGCACGCCCACGGCGTGAAGCTCGACGACGCAGGCACTTACTTGTTCGCCAAAACCCGCACCGGCGTAGCCCATTGCCCCTGCAGCAACATGCGTTTGTCCAGCGGCATCTTGCCCTTGCGCAAGATGCTCGATGCCGGCGTGCCCGTGGGTTTGGGGGTGGACGGCAGCGCCAGCAACGACGCGGCGCACCTGCTCAACGAAGCGCGTCAAGCCATGCTGCTGGCTCGCGTGGGGCGCGCCTTGGAAGCACCGCGCGTGGTGGACGGGCGCACCGTCTTTGGCTGTGATGTGGGCCCGTCTGACATGACACCGCGCGACGCCCTGCGCTTGGCCACACGCGGTGGCGCACAAGTGCTGGGCCGCGCACACGAGCTGGGACAGCTCAGCCCCGGCTACTGCGCCGATGTGGCGATGTTTCGCACAGACACCCTGAGCATGGCCGGCGCTGCGGTGCACGACCCGGTGGGCGCGCTGCTGCTGTGCGCCAGCGGCAATGCCGACTACACCCTGGTCAATGGCCGTGTGGTGGTGCGACAAGGCGAGATAGCCACAGTCGACATGGGCCCACTGATTGAACGACACAATCGGCTGTCTATGCAGCTGGCGCTCGGTTGATGCCGACCAAGACTGCAAGAGGCCTGTGAATGCAGCGCCGCCCTGATGTACCCCTTAACTTGACCCATGAATCTGAAAAAAATCACCTGTTGCTGTGTGTTTTTGCTGAGTGCGCTATGGACACACGCCAGCGAGCTGTCCGACAAACTTCAGTCGTCTGACTACGTCTTGTTGATGCGCCACACCTTGGCCCCTGGGGTTGGAGACCCCGCGGGGTACACCTTGGAAGACTGCAAAACCCAACGCAACCTGAGCGCCGAGGGACGGCAACAAGCCGGGGTGGTCGGCAACTGGCTGCGCAAGCAAGGCGTGGTCCATGCTGAGGTCTACAGCAGTGCGTGGTGCCGATGTCAAGACACGGCAGAACTGCTGAAGTTCAACGGCTTCCAGGTGGCGCCGCCCTTGGCCTCGTTTTTTGATGAGATGCACCTCGCCAAGAGCCGTACGCAAGCGCTGGAGCAATTCATCGCAGAGAAGCTCAAAACAAAAAGCCACAAGCCCCTCATCTTGGTGACACACCACGTCAACATCCATGACTTTATGGGCGAGAACATCGCGTCGGGCGACATGGTGTTGGCCCGTGTGGATGCGCGTGGAAAGATGCGCAGCTACCAACGCATTCCCAGGCCTTCCCAAGCCCAGCTCTGACGCGGCATATCCAACGCCACACACCCCATGAGCTATGAACTGGTTTGATTCAGGCGTGCAGCGAGAGGTGGACCTCACGCAGCCTGTGATCACAACTGTTTTGACTCGCCAAGTGCCAAGCACTTGCCTACACTGACCACATGATTCAAGGCCTGGTTCAACTCTTCATCTTTCAAGCGCTCGGCGAGCTGGTCTCCAAGTTCGCGCTGCCATTTATTCCCGGCCCCGTGCTGGGCTTGGTGTTGCTGCTGCTGTTTCTGAGTGTGCGTGGTGCGGTACCTGCATCGATCGACCTGGTGGGCAGCAGCATCTTGCAGCATTTGGGCTTGCTGTTCATCCCCGCATCGGTAGGCGTGGTGTTGTACTTGCCGCTGCTGCAAGCCAACGCGTGGGCCATCAGCGCAGCGCTGGTGATGAGTGTGGTGAGCACGGTGGCGGTGACAGCGGGTTTGCTCAAAGTGCTGGCCAAGAAGGACTGACATGCACAGCACCCTGCCCCCGATCTCTGACATTTGGGTGTATCTGTCTGGCAGCCCATTGCTGGCGTTGGTGTTGACGCTCAGCGCTTACCTGATGGGTCTGACGATTTATGAGCGCAGCCAACGCAACCCACTGGCCAACCCTGTGTTGATTGCCGTGGTGGTGGTGACCTTGTGTATCAGCGGACTGGAGATGCCCTATGCCAAATATTTTGAAGGTGCGCAGTTTGTGCACTTCTTGCTCGGCACGGCAACGGTGTCGCTGGCGATTCCGATTTACAAAGGTTTGGCGTCTCTGAAAGGACGCATGGGTGTGTTGCTGCTGTCGTTGGCGGCGGGCGGCTTGACCTCGGCGTTCACCGCCGTGGGCATGGCCCGTTGGATGGGCGTGGACGAAGCGCTGGTAAGCGGGCTGGTGGCCAAGTCGGTCACCGCACCCATTGCGATGGGCATTGCCGAACGGGTGCAAGCCTCGCCCACCTTGACCGCCATCTTTGCCGTGAGCACCGGCATCTTGGGGGCCGTGCTGGGGCGATATGTGCTGGACGCACTGCGCATCACAGCCTGGTGGCAACGCGGCTTTGCCTTGGGAGTGGCCGCGCACGGCATTGGCACCTCGCGCGCGTTCAGCGTCAACGCCGAAGCTGGCGCCTATGCCAGCTTGGGCATGGGCTTGCACGGCATTGCGGGTGCGCTGCTGATTCCTTATGCCGTGGCGGCTTGGTTTTGAGCCGCTGACTCACACCAGTTCGACAGTGCGGCCTGTTCTAGCAGCCTCCACAATGGCTTCGGTGACCCGCAGATTGGCCAAGCCATCGCGTGCAGTCACCAAAGGCGCCACCTCGCCGCGCACCACGGCACCGAAGTGTTCCATTTGTTGCGCAATCGGATCAGTGCGCACCATCTCGACGGTGCGGGTGTCAAACGGTTTCCACCAGGAGCGGTCTTGCGGTCGGGGGTAGGTTTTCATGCGCATGGTAGGCACCGACAAACTGCCGTGGGTGCCCGTGATCACGTAGCAGTCTTCGTCGTCGTAGCTGGGGTAGGCCTTGTTTTCTTGCGAGGTTTGTTCCCAGCTGCGCGCACACGCCGCGGTGTCGGACAACAAGAACGTGCCCAGCACGCCGTTGGCAAAGCGCAGGTTGATGGCGACCGTGTCTTCCACCGCAAAGCCGCGAATGGCGTGGCTGGCAAAGGCCTGCACCGCCACGATGTCACCACACAGCATGCGCAGGTTGTGCACCTCGTGGATCATGTTGAGCAAGATGGGCCCGCCCCCCACTTCGCGTCGCCAGGGGCCATCGGCGTAGTACTGGTCCGGCTTGTAAAACGTGGCGCTGCCCATCACCGCCACCAATTGGCCGAGCTCTCCGCTTCGCACCACGGCTTTGGCTTGGGCCATGATGGGGCTGTGGGCGCGGTGGTGGCCGATCAGCACTTTGGCGCCTGTGGCCTCGACCTGATCGACCAGGACTTGTGCGTCGGCCACGGTGGGCGCAATCGGCTTTTCCAACAGGCAGGGGATGCCGGCCTGCATGCAGGCCAAGGCATGCGCCACATGCAGGGCATTGGGCGTGGAAAGCACCACGCCATCGGGACGGTCGCTGGCGAACAACTCGGCCAATGAAGCGTAACAAGGCACACCGGCTTGGGCCGCAAGCGCTTGGGCCACGGGCGACGGGTCGACCACGGCACTGAGGGTGACGGTGTGGCTGTGTTGGGCCACGCCCATGTGGGCTTGACCGATGTAGCCGGCACCGGCCACGGCAATGCGTGTGGAAGTCATGAGGGAGCTTAGAAAAATTGAAAGATTGTGTCAGCGCAAGCCATGCGATAGGTCTACTTGACCAAGGCCACCGACTTGACCTGCGCCCAGACGGCCTGTCCCACACTCAAACCCAGCGCATGCACAGCCCGGGCCGTGACCCGCGCCACCAGCACCGAAGGCCCGCAGGCCAAGCGCACCAAGACCTGTGAGGGGTGATGGTCTGGCGTGATTGACAGCACCACCCCCGGCACGTGGTTTTGAATGCTGGTGTCTGTGGCGGGATGCAGATTGATGCTCACGTCGCGCGCCAACACACGCAAGCGCACCCGCTGTCCCACGGCCAAGCCGCTGTCGCGCAACCACATGGTGCCCCCATCAAAACCGACGTGCGCCAAATGCCACGGGGCATCCAAGTCTTGCACCTGCGAGTCCAGCAAGGCGCCCACCTCATCACCCAGCATCAGCGACGCATCCCGGCCTGACAGCACCTCAGACACGGGGCCGAGCGCATGCACACGGCCTTGGTGCATCAGCAGAAGGGTGTCGGCCAAACGCGCCACTTCGTCCATGGCGTGGGTGACATAGAGCATGGGCAACTGCAACTCGTCGCGCAACTTCTCCAGCCACGGCAAGATGTCTTGCCGCCTGGCAGCGTCGAGCGCAGCCAGGGGTTCATCCAGCAACAACAAAGCAGGTTGTGTGGCCAAGGCGCGGGCAATGGCCACACGTTGGCGCTCGCCGCCTGAGAGTTGTTGTACGCGGCGTTGGCGCAACCCGCTGATGCCCAGCAATTCAATGGCGGCATCCAGCGTGTGTGGCTGGCCCGGGGTACGGCGCAAGCCAAAGCTCAGATTGCCCTGCACGTCCAGGTGCTCAAACAAACTGGCCTCTTGAAACACATAGCCTACTGGGCGTTGGTGGGTGGGCCAACAAATGCCTTGCGCATCGTCTTGCCACACTTGGCCGGCCAGGTCCACGCGCCCCCGCGACTGCGGCTCCAGACCCGCCACCGCCCGCAACAAACTGGTTTTGCCAGAACCCGAGACGCCATACACCGCCGTGATGCCGTGCGCAGGCAGGTGCACATCCACGTCGAGCGAAAAGTCCGCCCGAGGCAATTGCACGCGCACATGCAGTTGTGGACTCATGGCGTCACCCGACTGCCACGTTGGTTGAACCACGCCACGGCCATCAACACCCCAAAAGAAAACACCAGCATGAGCCCCGCCAAACTGTGCGCCTGGTCGTACTGCATGGCTTCGACGTGGCCATAGATTTGCGTGGAAACGACGCGGGTTTTGTCGGGGATGTTGCCACCAATCATCAGCACCACACCAAACTCACCCACCGTGTGGGCAAAGCTCAAAATGGCTGCCGTCACAAAGCCCGGGCGCGCCAGGGGCACGGCCACGCTGAAGAACGCATCCCACGGGCTGGCACGCAAAGTGGCCGCCACTTCCATGGGCCGCGTGCCCATGGCCTCAAACGCATGCTGCAAAGGTTGCACCGCAAACGGCAAGGAATAGATCACCGAGCCCAACAACAAACCCGCAAAGCTAAAGGCCAAGCTGCCCCAACCCGCCCACTGCGTGAACTGTCCCACCGGCCCCTGTGGCCCCAAGGCCACCAGCAAATAAAAGCCCAACACGGTGGGCGGCAACACCAAAGGCAGAGCCACGACCGCGCTCACCGGCGTGCGCCATGCTGAGCGGGTGCGGGCCAGCCACCAGGCCAGCGGCGTGGCCAACAGCAACAGCAACAGCGTGGTGGCCGTGGCCAACTGCAACGTGAGCCACACGGCTTTGTAATCATCGGGAGAGAAATTCATGGCAATGCGCTGTACCTTATCAAATTCAGACCTCGTAACCGTGAATGCGCATGATGGCCTTGGCACGCTCACCCTTGAGATACACCATCAAGGCCAGCGCTGCGGCTTGGTCTTTGCCCTTGGGCAGCAGCAATGCATCTTGGCGCAGGGGTTCATGCAGGTGCTGTGGCACAACCCACGCTGAGCCCTGGGTCACACGGCCCTCGGCCCAGACTTGCGACAGGGCCACAAAACCCAGCAACGCGTTCTCGGTCGCAACAAATTGGTAGGTCTGGGCAATGTTGTCGCCCTGCACCACGTGGCTTTGCCAGCGGGGCCAGGCACCGAGCTGGGTCAAGGTTTGCACAGCGGCTGCACCATAGGGCGCCAACCTCGGATCGGCCAAGGCCAGCTTGATGTGGGGCTGCTGCGACAAGGTGCCATGCAAGACACGGCCCTGATCGTCCACCAGCCCCACTTGTTTGCTCCACAGGGCCAAGCGCCCGGTGGCATAGGTGAACACAGAGCCTGCTTGGCCCAGACCCTCGGCCACCAGCTTGGCAGGCGTTTCGTCGTCAGCCGCCAACAGCACCTGAAACGGCGCACCGTGTTTGATTTGGGCGTAGAACTTTCCCGTGGCACCAAACGCCAGCAAGGCGGTGTGACCGGTATCTTGGGTGAATGCTTGTGCAATTTTTTGCATCGGGGCGGTGAAGTTGGCCGCCACGGCCACGTTCACTTCGCCCGCATGAACAAGCGCCAGAGACCCATACAGAAAAACTGCCAAGACGGCACGTTGCCACAAGCGCATCACTTCATCTCCGGCGTCACCAAGCGAACGCTTGGAAAGTAACTTTGGTAGCGCTGCGCGTCTCGGGTGAGCACGGGCAATCGGGCCACCGCTGCATGCGCGCCAACGAAAAAATCAGCCAGCACATTGCTTTTTTGTCCACCGCGTCGGCGGTACTGCACAAACGCTTTGCCTGCCAAAAACAAAGCGGGCTTGGGAACTTCCATCACGGCTAACACCATATCGGCCAGCATGCGATCCAAGGCTTCAACGCTGGAAAACGTCAACGACAGCTCGGCATAAATGATCGGGTTGATGATCAGGCGATGGATCTGCGACTGCGCGCGCAACTGAGACGTGGACCAATCGGCCCACTCGGGATCGTTGACCAGCACGTCAACCAAGACGTTGGTGTCGACCAGCATTCAGGCGTCGCCGCGCAACAAAGCCATCAGATCTTGGGTACGCCAAGCCACATCGGCTTTGCCACGAGCCGCTTCGAACCGGTCAACTTTGCGCTTAGATTTTGGGGAAGCTTTGTGCAGCACCACCTCCCCGTCACGGTTGACGGCGAAGTCGACCGAGCTGCCAGGCTGCAAATTCAGTGCGTCGCGAATTTGCTTAGGGATGGTGACTTGGCCTTTGACGGTGAGGGTGGTGGACATGGACTTTTGCTCCAAAGTGTTACCCAATTCTACAAGGTAATACTTTGGAGAAAGTCACAGAAAGCTCTGACCCTGTTGCGACGGGTCAGATCCCCGCCGAGGTCGAGGTTCACTCGGTTTTGGCACCCGCCTCGTACCACCGCTTGATCAAGCCGCGCTCGTCTTCGGTGATGCCGGTGGCGTTGTTCATGGGCATGACGCGCAACACCACGGCTTGCTGGTAAATGGTGAGCGCGTGCTGCTTGACACCGTCTGAGTTGTCAAAGCGCACGTTTTTCATTTGCACCTGGGCACCGTGGCACATGTGGCAGCGCTGCGCAAACACCTGGTTGACTTCGGCAAATGTCACGGGCGCAGAAGAGGCTGCGCTGGCGGTCTGAGAGGGTGCCGGACGCAACCACACAATCACGCCCAACAGCACCACCACACCGGCGATGGCAAAGGGCAAGGGGTTGCCGGCACGGCCCAAGTGGTAAGCGTGACGTTGCACAAAGAACTGACGAATCAAGGCACCGGCCAACATCATCAGCACCAACACCACCCAGTGGTATTCGTGGGTGTACAAGAAGCTGTAGTGGTTGCTCAGCATGGCAAAGATCACCGGCAGCGTGAAGTAGGTGTTGTGCACACTGCGCTGTTTGCCGCGCTTGCCGTGGATGGGGTCGGTGGGCTGCCCGGCGTTCATGGCGGCGATCACTTTCTTTTGCCCCGGGATGATCCAGAAGAACACATTGGCGCTCATGGCCGTGGCGATCAT
>CAIMWY010000176.1 GCA_903845315.1 uncultured Burkholderiales bacterium | reverse complement strand
GACGTGCGTCTACCCGAGGGTGTCCAAAAGGTAGACATACGCGTCAAAGGTAACGAGCGCATCATCGCCCCCCTAGGCCAAACTTGGGATAGCTTCTTTCTGGGTGGCCCCACAGTTAGCGACGACTTCCTGCCCGAGCGCGCCACCCAGCACCAGCCGGAGCGGGAGGCGCTCTGATGCTGCGTTACCTGCTGGACACCAACATCGTCATATACGTGTTGAAGCGGCGACCTGTCGAGGTGCTATCCACTTTCAACATCAACGCCAGCCGCATGGCAATTTCCTCAGTTACCCTCGCCGAACTCTTGCACGGTGCGGAGAAAAGCAGCCGGGTGAGCGAGAACCTAGCCGCTATCGAGGACTTTTGCAGTCGCCTAGAAGTTCTGCCCTATGGCCCCCAAGGCCGCGCAACATTACGGAGCCATTCGCGCCGCCTTGGAAAAACTCGGCCAGCCTATTGGTGTGAACGACATGCACATTGCAGCGCACGCCCGCAGCGAAGGCCTGGTGCTGGTGACGAACAACATGGGGGAGTTCGCACGGGTGCCTGCGCTGGAAGCAGAGAACTGGGTCCACACAGCGCAGTAATTTACGAGTTGTCGTGCATCAGCCGCACAAAAGTGCGTCGACTGCCACGCCAAGTTTGCCGCGATAGCTGTGGCGGGCCAGCAACTGACCTTGGACGTGATTGCCACGCCGACAGCTCTCAGGCTGAGAGCTGCCGTTGTCTGCAGCACACCAAAGTGACTGCTTTCGCTGCTTCACCGTCACCCAAGGTATAGCAGCGAGCGTCCGCAATGAGCCAAAAGGGTGCAGGGCAAGTTAGCAGGTTCGAATTCCGGAGCACTTAAACACCGAGGTGCTGAAAACCTAGAAATTTGCATCCAAATTTGAGCCACCTCAATAGCCGATCCTGCTTAATTTTTGAGCAAGGATGGGTAAGGAGTGACTGGCATCAAGGTCAATGTCGTGGTGGGGGTAGGGCACGGGTTGCCCAAGGCTTATGTGGGTAAGTTGTTGGATGACTGGAACAACAAATCTGCAATGGGTTAGAGGTAGCGGCTTTTCAGAGCGGTGTTGGGCGCTGGCCAGCTTAAATTTAGGCGGAGTTTCACCCAGTTGGAATGCATCCTTTCGAATTCAAAAACCATAGCGTTTGCATAGCAGACTAGAGACACTGCTGGAGCCCTTATAAAATAAGGCTTTCAAGAGCCTCCCTCGATTGCAAATCCGTTCAGCCCAGTTCGACTCTGGGTCGCGCCTCCAGATTTCCCTTGTGAAATCAACAACAAAGCCCCGTGAGGGGCTTTTTGTTTTGCGCATTACCCAATTGAAGGGTTGTGAAGTGGTGTCTTGTTAGGTTATTTTGACTACTGTGCCATAAGCAAATATCTCTATAGCTTGCTTGGACCCAGTTAAACCCGACGCCACAGCAACACGATATTCAAACTGACAGCTTATGACCGCATCGCCGCCACGCTTCTTGCACTGTGCCCGGAGTTGGTCAACTACTTTGTCAAAAGCCTTTTCTGGATTCGCATTGGTAAAAATCCCCTCCTTATGCGAATCGAAAGCAAAAATAACGTCAATAACGTTGTAGTTGCCTTGGATCGGGGCCGTCGACACCGTAATTCCAGATGAAGCTCCCCCACCGAGATTGGCTTTTTTCTCTAGTTCTTCTTTGACTTTATCCATGAATCCCATAAGAAATCTCCAATTGATAAAATTAAATATTAGCATGCGCCATTTCGTAGCGGCTGGTATTTTTAGTGATGAAGTAAAGACGACTTTGTCGTAGATGCTCATCGCAAGCGAGGTGAAGAATGGCAAGCGTCAACAAACAAAGATAGAGAATTTCCGACTGTGTTAAAAACGATTCGTACTTTTAATCGTTAATTTTCACAATCACAACAGGAGAAAAAAATGGACAAACGCAGTCTGATCAAGGCCATGGTGGCCGCACCTATCGTGATGGGGCTCAACCCCGCGAATGCGCAAAACAAGCCTTTCAAAATTGGCCTGCTCACGCCCATGACCGGTCCCTTTGCCTCAACCGGCAAACAAATGGTGGCGGGGGTGAAGCTCTACATGGCACAGCAAGGTGTGAACATTGCAGGCCGCCAGATCGAGTTGATTGTGAAAGACGACACCGGTATGCCCGATGTCACCAAACGCTTAGCGCAAGAGCTGGTGGTCAACGACAAGGTGGATGTGCTGGCAGGTTTTGGCTTGACCCCGCTGGCGTTGGCCACGGGCCCCATTGCCACCCAGTCTAAAACGCCAATGGTCAACATGTTGGCGGCCACCTCGTCGGTGATTGACGCCTCGCCTTACATGGTTCGCGTTTCGATGACCTTGCCCCAAATCACTGTGGCTGTGGCCGAATGGGCCTCTAAAAACAACATCCGAAAGGTGGTGACCTTGGTGTCCGACTATGGTCCGGGCATTGATGCCGAGCGCACCTTTGTCGACCGCTTTTTGCTCAATGGGGGGCAAATTATGGAGTCTTTGCGTGTGCCTATGCGCAGCCCTGACTTCTCGCCCTTCTTGCAAAAAGTACGTGATCTGTCGCCCGATGCCGTGTTTGTGTTTGTGCCATCTGGCATTGGCACCCAAGTGATGAAGCAGTTCAACGAGCGCGGCTTGGCTCGTGCTGGTATCCGCTTGATTGGCACCGGCGATGTGGTGGATGACGACATCCTCAACAGCATGGGCGACGCCACTTTGGGCATCGTCACGTCTTACCCTTACTCTACCGACCATCCCTCAGCTTTGAACAAGAAGTTTGTGGCTGAGTTTAAAAAAGCCAACCAAAACATGCGTCCCAATGCAGTTGCCGTATTTGGCTACGACGGCACCCGCTTGATTTATGAGGCGATCAAAAAGACGGCAGGCAAGGGCGGTGGCGACGCGTTGTTGGCTGCCATGAAGGGGCAGATTTTCGAGAGCCCACGCGGCCAGATTTTCATCGACGCCAACACCCGCGACATTGTGCAAAGTGTGTATGTGCGTAAGGTCGAAAAAGTCAACGGCGAGCTCTACAACGTCGAGTTTCAAGAACAAAAAGACGTGCGTGATCCTCCGCGCGCTCGTTAATTCAAGTACACATCATGAACAAACCTTTTTTTCGTGCCGACCAAGTCGGCAGTTTGTTGCGCCCGCCTGAACTGATCGTCGCACGCGAGCTGTTTCAAAACGGCCAGATCGACAAGGCCGCTTTGCGCCATGCCGAAGACGCGGCCATTGCCGAGGTGGCCAAGCGCCAAGAGGCCTGTGGCTTTGGTGTGGTGGTCGATGGAGAATATCGCCGTGAGAACTGGTGGATTGATTTTGTGCAAGGTCTCTCAGGGGTGGAGATTCAAGACGGCAACCCAGCGCAGGCTTTTGTGGCCTCGCACTCGGACGATGATGACCATGACCATGACCATGACCATGACCATGACAATGGATGGAACTACGTACCTAAAAACGTGGTGACCACGGGGCGCCTTGGGGTCAATGCGCCGATTACTGCCCCCGACTTCAGCTACTTGCAAGGCGTGACTCAACGTACCGCCAAGATCACCTTGCCATCGCCCACGCGTTTGCATTTTCATGGTGGCCGTGCGTCGGTGTCTTCTACCGCGTATCCCGACATCGAAGAGTTTTTTGCCGATGTGGTGAAGGTGTACCGCGCTGAAATTGCAGCGCTGGAGGCGGCAGGTTGCCGCTATATCCAGATCGACGACCCTTTGATGACGTATTTCATCAGCGACCGCATGCGCGCTGAGGTGGTGGCTTCTGGCGATGATCCGCAAGCGCGCTTACAACGCTATGTGGATTTGACCAATGCCTGCATTGCCAACCGCCGTTCTGACACCGCCATTGGCATTCATGTGTGCCGAGGCAACTCACGCAGCGGCTGGATTGCTGAGGGTGGCTACGAGCGCATTGCCGACACTGTCTTAGGCGGGCTCAAAGTGGACCACTTTTTGTTGGAGTACGACGACGAACGCTCAGGCGACTTTGCGCCGCTGCGCCATGTGCCGCGTGGCGTCAAGGTGGTGTTGGGTTTGGTGACCACCAAATTTGGCCGCCTAGAAAACGCCGATGACCTGGTGCGTCGCATCGATGACGCCAGCCGTTTGGTGCCGCTGGACGACTTGGGTCTGAGCCCACAGTGCGGCTTTGCAAGCACGGTGGACGGCAACATCATCACCCATGACGACCAATGGCGAAAACTCGAACGTGTGGTCGAAGTGGCCCGTCGCGTTTGGGGTGATGTAAAGGCCTGAAAAACCGCAGCGCATTTAATCAAGATCAAGATGAAGTTGTTTTAATCAGCGTCCAATCAATCCAAGATTCATCGGCCAGGTGCGCACATGGGGGCTCTCTGCGCCATGAATAAAGGATGTGTGACCCATGGATGCAGACATTGTCATCGTAGGTGCTGGGCCTTCAGGCCTGTGCATGGCCCAATCGTTGACGGGGCAGGGACTTCGGATAGCCATGATTGAAAAACAATCGCTTGAAGCGCTGGCTTCGCCAGCGTTTGATGGTCGTGAGATTGCGCTGACACAGCAGTCGGTGAAGACGCTGACGGATCTGGGTGTTTGGCCCCGCATTGACCCACAAGCGAGGTCGCCATTGATGGACGCCAAGATCTTGGATGGGAAATCGCCCTTTGAAATGGTGATTTCACATCAATTGACCCATCACCATGAATTGGGTTGGCTGGTCTCGAACCATTTGATACGAAAAGCAGCGTATGAAGCTGTCAAGGACAGCATGGAGGTGAATTCAGACATCACCCTGATCGCAGGACAGCAACTGACCCACATCGATCCACAAGCCGATCGAACGGTGGTCACTTTGGACAACGGCCAAACCTTATCCGCAAAGTTGGTGATTGCTGCGGACAGTCGGTTTTCTGCTACCCGCCGCCTGATGGGTATTGCCGCAGACATGCATGACTTTGGTCGAAATATGTTGGTATGTTGCATGACGCACCAAGTACCCCATTTGCAGATCGCATGGGAATGGTTCAATTACGGCCTGACACTGGCGCTTCTGCCCATGAACCCTGATCCGCTGACCCAAGAGTTGCGAAGTTCTGTAGTCATCACCGCGGCGAGTGTTGAGATTGATGCATTGCTGCAAGCATCAACAGATAGATTTAACGCGCAGGTCGAAGGCTATTTTGAAAATCGTTTGGGGCGCATGAATTTGGTGAGTTCCAAGCATGCTTATCCACTGGTTTCGGTTTATCCCAAGAGCTTGGTTGGGCCACGGTTTGCCACGGTCGGCGATGCTGCGGTTGGCATGCACCCGGTGACGGCTCATGGGTTTAATTTTGGTCTTCTCGGTGTCAAAACTTTGTCGCAAGAAATACACAAGGCCAAAGTGTCATCTCTTGACATTGCCCACCAGAGTTTGCTGGATCGCTACAACCGAATTCACCAGTGGCAAACGCGGCCTTTGTATCTGCTCACCCGTTTGATCGCCGAGGTGTACACCCGTGAATCGCCACCTGCTAAGTTGCTGCGTAAAGCCTTGCTGCGCATCGGCGGGCGTTTGACGCCTCTCAAGCGATCCATTGCTGCATCGCTGACAGGTACCGCCTGAAGGCTTAAACATCAATCAGATTTCAATCCCAACAACTTGGTGATCTTGGAAAAACGGTCGATGTCTTCATGAACAATTTTTTTGAATGTGGCAGGGTCATCATAAGCGGGGGTGTAGCCCATGGACAGGAGCTTTTCTTTGACTTCCGGGTTTTGCACAATTTTCAACATTCTGTCGAAAAGCTTGGCTTGCAAGGCGGCAGGCATATTGGCCGGCGCTAGCAGGCCATGCCACTGGTTAATTTGATAGCCAGGGTAGCCCTGTTCAGCCACGGTCGGTACGTTGGGTAATTGAGCGGTGCGCTCTGCAGAAGTGATGGCCAGTGCAATCAGTTTGCCTGACTTGATGTGCGGCGCAGCACTGGATGCCGTGATGATGGCCATCGGAACCTGTCCGCCCAAAACATCGCGCAGGGCTGGGCCACATCCTGTGTAGGGAACATGTGTGATGTGTGTGTTGGCGTTGATGTTGAGCACGGCGCCTGCCAAATGTTGCGGTGTGCCGTTGCCGCACGAACCAAAAGAAACCGTGTTCTTGACTGGCTTGGCCTCAGCGATCAAATCTGACAATTTTTTGTAGGGCGATTCAGCGGGCACCACCAAGACAGAAGGCACAAATGCCACATTGATGAGAGGCACAAAATCTTTTTTGGGGTCGAATGGCATGTTCGTGAAAACACCTGGGTTGATGGCAAACGAGCTGTTGACCATCAGCAATGAGTACCCATCGGGTGCTTTGTCTGCAACATGTTTCGCACCTAGGTTGCCGCTGGCACCGGGTCTGTTTTCAATGACTGCAGTTTGTCCAAAAACGTCATTGAAATGGTTGCCCAACATGCGCGCCAGAATATCGGTCCCACCGCCGGTTGGAAAGTTCACCACGATGGTGATAGGTT